>JALTDM010000199.1 GCA_027074135.1 Bacteroidales bacterium | reverse complement strand
TTCATTTTATTTTAGCTATGCTTTTATACTTTATAAATGTAAATTTATACACCTTTTTTGTAAAAAAATTGCCGTATATGGATATCTTATCGATAGCGCTGGGTTTTGTGTTTAGGCTATATGCCGGTAGTGCGGCTTCAGGTGTAAACTTATCTTATTGGCTAATCATATTAACGCTTTTGGTTGCTGTGATGCTTGGTGCGGGCAAAAGATATGAAGAAATAATGACAGACAATAAACTTTCAAGAGACAACTTACATAAATATGATGACAAAAAAATCAAGTCAATAATAATTCTTACCGGTTCAATTTCTCTTGTTTTATTCGGAGCTTATTTAAAGTTTCACAGTCTTTACGATTTTCTATTGTTCATCATTGCCGGCATTTTGGTTTTTAATTATATTTATAACGTTTTAGTAAAAAAAATAGGCGAACCTACCGAATTTTTTATGAAGAACAAACTCAATTTTATTTTACTTGGCATCTGGGCATTACTGTTTTTTAAAAGGGTGTATTTTTAAAAATGAACAAAGTTCTGCTTTTAAAAGAATCAGACAAAATAATCGGAAACATTCTAACTATTATCATCCCTAAAAAGAAACCTGACAATTCGATTAAAAAAATGAACAAGATTCTAATAATTAGACCCGGTGGTATGGGTGATGCTGTATTGCTGATTCCGGCTATTGAGAAATTAAGAGAGGTTTACCCTGAGGCCACAATCGATATTTTAGCAGAAAAAAGAAATTATGAGGTTTTTAATTTTATCGATTTTGTAGATAATGTTTATTGTTACGATAACATAAAAACGTTTATTAGCATATTAAAGTATAAATCTTATGGATTGGTTTTCGATACCGAGCAATGGCACATACTATCAAGCATAGTCGCAAGATTTTTAGGTCAATTTACTGTTGGTTTTAATACAAATTCAAGAAGCAAAAACTTAGACATAAAGGTCAAATATTCACATAACGATTATGAGGTAGAGTCGTTTTTAAATTTAGTGAATGCTTATTGCGAGTCTTCAAATATAGATTTCGACAGAACTTGGAGCTATCCTTTCATAAATATAGAAAAAACAGAACGGCTGTATGATGTGTGCATATTTACCGGTGCATCAATCGATTATAGAAAATGGCAGGTAGAAAAATATAGAGAATTGGCAGAACTTTTAATTGATAAAGGGTTTAAACTGGTTCTAATAGGTGCAAAAAACGATATGGAATTTAATAAAAGAATAGCAAATAGTCTTAATATTAGCAACTTAACAGGCAAAACAAGTTTAAAGGAAACAGGAAAAATTATAGCATCCTCGAAATTGCTTTTTTCTACCGATTCCGGAATTTTGCATTTGGGAGCCGCTGTCGGAGTAAAAACGGTGTCTTTATTCGGACCGGGTATTGAAAATAAATGGGCGCCAAAGGGAAAAAAACATATTACCTTAAATAAACATTTAAAATGCAGCCCTTGCACAAAATTCGGATATACGTCAAAATGCAAATTTAACTCAAGGTGTATTAAGGAAATAACGGTTGATGAGGTGTTTAAGGCAATAATAAAACTATCAGAAAATCAAACTATTTAATCTCTTAAGAAAAACCTACCTTCAATTTAATTGATTTTATATCTAAGAAAAATTATAATCTTAAAGATATGAAGAAAAACTCCTTAAAAAACACTAATTTTTTAAACTCAACCATTCTTCACACCTACGAGGTGTGAAAAAGGAAATCTTTTTAAGGGAGGAAGGAAAAATGAAGCGGATACAAATTATTATTGCCGTGGTATTGGCGTTATCCATAAGCGCTAAAGCCGAGTTTGTCTTTACCCAATTCCCAGGATCAAAGCTCACATACCATGCAAAGAAAAACTTTGATGAGATAACGATTCTTAAAAACCCCGGCTCAACAAGATGCAAAAAACCCAAAGAGTGTAAAAAAGAAACGATAGACGGAAGCATCGAGCGATTTGTCTATAAAATACCTCCAAACAGAACGGCTTTAGAGGTCTATAAAAACTTCGAAATAGCCCTAAAAAAAGCCGGTTTCCATATTCTTGCCCAACTCAGAACAAATCAGATACGATATTTCATAGATAAGTATTGCGGTTTTCACGACATAAACGGCTTTGGCAGTGAGGATGATAAGGATCATTTCTACATATCGGCAGAAGCCCCCGACAAAAGTGAATATATAATGGTATATGTCGGTGAGGGTTACAGAGGGCGTCCGGGCAAGGCAGTAATAGGCATAATAAAACCTAAGCAAATGGAAACAGACCTTGTAAAAATCGTTAACGCAGATATAATGAAAAAAGAGATAGAAAC
>JALTDM010000198.1 GCA_027074135.1 Bacteroidales bacterium | reverse complement strand
GAAAATATGGGTAATAATCATTATTGTTGTAATTGGATTGGGAGTTGCGGCTTATTTTCTATTTGGTGGTAAATCCTTTGTTTTAAGTAAGACAGGTAGAGAAGGTATTATAACTTATAAATTGAAATATTTAGAACAAAACGATATTACTACGTTACTTCCCACAGAAATGACAGTTACTTTCAAAAATGACAATATGCATCAAAAAGTTGTGGGTTGGAGTAACATATTCGCGTTGGAAGGAATAAGGAATATGAAAGATAAAAGCTGTTCGGCTTTGTTTAAAGTGTTAGGGAAGAGATTTGTTTACACAAAAAAAGAATTGGGGCAAGTTGTATTTGGTTATGACCCATATAAAGGAATGAAACTTGTAAAGACAAATGAGACAAAAAAAATTGCAGGTTTTGATTGTAAAAAAGTAAAAGTTGAATTTCCTGATAAAAGTTTTGATGATTTTGAAATATATTATACTGATAAAATAAAATTGGATAATCCTAATTGGAATAATCCGTTTTATAAAATAAAAGGTGTTCTGATGGAGTATCAGATTGAAATGTTTGGTATAAAAACTAAGATAGTCGCAGATACTGTTCAGTTTATAAAAATAGATGATAGTGAATTTGATGTGCCTGTAGATTATAAGGAGGTTACGAAAGAAGAGTTAGAAGAGGAAATAAATAAATTGTTATAAAAAATTATTTTAAATTATGAAAAAACTGAGTTTAATATTGGTTGGAGTACTGCTTTTGTTGAGCGGTGGAATGGTAAAAGCACAAAAACCATTTAAAGGTAAAATAGTTTACTCCATAAATTATGATGGAAGGGAGTTGACACCTAATGAAAAAATGCAAATGCCTACAGAAGTCGAGTTCTTATTTGGTGATAGTAAGGTAAAACAAACTACAAAAACCCCTATGGGGAATGTAGTTTTAATACAAGACATTACTGATAAAAAGATTGTAATGTTGCTAGATTTAATGGGTAATAAAGTTGCGGTTGTAGAGCCAGATACAGCAAAAAAAGAATTAGATAAAGATATTAAATTTGAAAAGTTAGATGAAAGCAAAACAATTGCAGGGCATAAGTGTAAAAAGATGAAAATTTCAAAAGGAGATACAACTATAGAAGTATTTTATGCTGAAGATTTGTATGTGCCTAAGGGAACCATGCTCTTTGGTTTTGATGAAAGACTGGAAAATGTTCCAATGGAATATACTATGCCAACACGAGATGAAGATCTGACTATGACATATAAAGCAAAAGAAGTTGATCCTATGAAGAAAGTTAAAAAGAAAGAATTTAGAATACCTACGGATTATCAACAAGTAACAAAAGAAGAATTAAAGAAAATGTTTGGTGGTGGCGGACAATAATTTGTTAAATATTAATAAAAATATATGGGGCTTTATATTAAGCCCCTTTTTTATTTTTAGAAAATGGTTTTTCATTTTTGTATTTATTTCAATACCTATTTTAGTTTTGGCTTCTACTCATGAGATTGATAGTCTTACTGCAATAATAAAATCAAATACTTCAGGTGATACGTCACGTGTTTCGGCAATGTTGTCTTTAGGTGAAACAATTTATATGAATAATCCTGATTCAGCATTGTTATTATTTAAGCAGGCACGTGATTTTGCTGCTAAAGCACTTAAAAGAAAATATCAGGAAAAGATTAAAAATGTTTTAATATTGTATCTTTCAACAGCTTATAATAATATAGGTTTTATATACAGTATTAAAGGCGATATATTGAAATCTTTGGATAATTATATGAGAAGCATGTATTTAAGACGAAAAATAAATAATAAAGAAAAATTATCTTCTTCTCTTATAAATATTGGATATGTTTATTATTCTCTGGGAGATCTTCCTAAAGCTTTGAATTACTTTACAGAAGCATTAAGATTAAAAGAAGAACTTCACGATACTGCAGGTATTATAATTGCTAATAATAATATTGCTCATATCTTTTCTATGCAAAGTAATTATGAAAAAGCTTTGCAAATGTATAAAAGTTCATTAAAACTTGCCAAAGAAAAAAAAGATACTGCTCATATAGCATTGTTAAGTAATAATATCGCTGTAACATACATGAAGTTGGATAAACAAGACTCTGCCCTTTATTTTATTCACAAAAGTGTTAAATTAAACATTGCAAGGAACAATCAATACGAAATAGCATATAACTATCATGGACTAGGTAAATTGTATAGTGATTTGCAAAAAATAGATTCCTCTTTATTTTATTTGAAGAAAGCCGAGCAAATACGAAAAAAAATAGATGATAAAAGTGGATTAGCTGAAACTTACAGTTTAATAGCTGATGATTATTTATTGATTGGGAATTTAAAGAAAGCAGAAGAATACGGGTTGTTAGCATATAATATTAGTAAAGATCTGGGCTATCCTAATGTGATAAAGACTACCGCTGGATTATTAAATAAGATTTATTTAAATGAGGGTGATTATAAGAATGCCTATAAGTATTTTTCTGAATCAGTACGAATGAATGACAGTCTTGTTAATGCGAAAAATCAGCAAGATTTATATCAGCAGCAAGCAAAATACAAGTATGAAAAAAAAGCAGTTATTGATAGTTTAACCCATGTAAAAGAAATAAAAATAAAAAATCTTGAGATACAAAAGCAAGCTACTCAGAGGAATTATTTGATTGTCGGCTTACTATTAACTTTAATCGTTATTCTTATTATTTATAGAAATTATAAACAAAAAGCTGAAATGAATTTGTTGTTGAAAGAACAAAATGAAGAAATACGGTCGCAACGTGATGAAATAAACGAACAAAAAAAGGTTATTGAAAATATATACAACGAACTTTCAGAAAGTATTAATTATGCTCGTAACTTACAGGAAACTACTTTGCCGGATGTTAATGTCTTAGAAAATGTATTATCAGGATTTTTTGTTTTTTTCAGACCTAAGGATAAGGTTTCTGGAGATTTTTATTGGTGGGCACAATTAGGTGATGATTTGGTAATTGCGATTGCTGATTGTACGGGACATGGAGTGCCTGGGGCTTTCATGAGTATGCTGGGGGTGACTTTGCTTCGTGAAATCGTACAGCATAATAAAATTGAGGATACTGCGACTATATTGAGACTTATGAGGAGGGAGATAATTAATACCTTAAAACAAAAAGGCGAGTTGTATGAACACAAAGATGGTATTGATATGTCTGTTGTTAAACTAAATGTGAGAAACGGTGGGTTACAATATAGTGGAGCAAACAATCCTATTTATTTGATAACTAAAGAAAAAATAAAGTTAGATAATGAAAGAGTTGTCGAAAGTGACGAACTCATACCAGGAGAAAAGGTTTTTTATGAAATAAAACCGGATAAAATGCCTGTTGGAATTTATCACAGAATGGATAAGTTCACTTCTGTGTATTTGAAAATCAATAAAGGAGATATTTTTTATATGTTTTCAGATGGGTTTGCAGATCAATTTGGTGGAAAAAAAGGGAAAAAATTCAAGTATAAAAGGCTTCGTAAATTATTGTTTTCCATTTCAGACTTATCAATGAAAGAACAGCTTGTTGAAATTGAAAAGACTTTTGATAGTTGGAAAAACAATTTCGAACAAATAGATGATGTAACTTTGGGCGGGTTTAAGTTTTAATTATTTATCATGAAAAAATGGAAAAGGCTTAAAGAAGAAGTTTTGATAAAAACTCCTATCTTTGAATTTAAGAGTTATGATTTGTTACATTCTCAGAAGCATACACATCATAAGTTTTACATAATTGACTCTAAAGATTGGGTTAATATTATACCGATAACTACAAATAATGAAATTGTGCTAATTCGTCAGTATCGTGCCGGCAGTGATGAAATTACAATAGAAGTACCCGGTGGAATTATAGATGGTAACGAAACTCCAGAACAAACGGCAAAGCGTGAATTGGAAGAAGAAACGGGGTGTATTGCAAAAGAATTTATCAAAATTGGGGAAGTCTATCCCAACCCTGCTTTTATTACCAACAAGTGCCATTATGTTGTGGCATTGGATGTGCAGCCGGGAGGTGCAATTAATTTTGATCCCAGTGAGTACATTGAAAAGTTTACCGTACCAATGTCGGAAATACCTAAGATGATAAAAAGTGGTAAAATAAATCATGCTATTACTTTAGATGCATTTTTATATTTTCATTTGAGTGGCATTAAGGATTTTAAGTTATGATTAGAAAGTTTCTTTTTTTAATTCCGCTTTTTCTTTTTGTTTCATGTGCTAATAATAATTCTTTAAGATATTATTCACATGCAGGTGTTGCTGAGGGAACGACTTTTCATATTAAATATAAGTATAACAAAGATTTGAGTAGTAAGATAGACTCTTTGTTGAATTTTTTTGAAGGTGTTTTGTCAACTTATCGTGATACTTCACTTATTAGTAAGTTTAATAAGTTTAATGGGGACACCTTTATTTTTCATAATGATTTGTTTGCTGCAATGCTTACAAAGTCTTTTGAAGTATATAAAAAAACACAAGGTGCTTTTGACATTACAGTTGCTACTCTTGTAAATGCTTGGGGGTTCGGATTTGATACTCTTGCTGCTATTGATTCTGCCAAGATTGATAGCATCCTTGAATTTACGGGAATGGATAAGTTGAAGCTTGTCGGAGACACAATGCTAATAAAAACAGACAGTCGTATAATGATTGATGATAATGCCATAGCAAAAGGACAATCTGTTGATTTTGTTGCCGGGTATTTTGATTCACTGGGTATAAAAGATTATCTTGTTGAGATAGGGGGAGAAATAATGGTAAAAGGAAAAAATAGTAAGGGAACAGCTTGGGTAATTGGTATAGATAAACCTATTGATGGCAGTACTGAATGGAATAGAGATTTGGAAGCGACAATTTATTTGACAAACAAGGCAATTGCCACATCGGGAAATTATAGGAAATTTTATATAAAAAACGGTAAGAAATTTGCTCACACCATAAATCCTAAAACAGGTTATCCTGTGTTACATAATTTATTAAGCAGTTCTGTTATTTACAACGATTGTATGACAGCGGATGCATACGCTACCGCTTTTATGGTTATGGGGTTTGAAAAAAGCAGGAGGTTTGTTTTGTCTCATAAGGGGCTTGAGGTTATGTTTATTTATGATAAAGACAGTAAGTTCAACATCTTTATGACAGGTGGATTTAAAAAGTTGATAAGGAGTGAAGAATAATTTTTTGAGAGATTAAAATAAAAAAGACCGTTCTTCAGCGGTCTTTTTTATTTTGTGATATAAGGCTTTTCAGGGCTTTTCTGTTTTTTTAGTTTTAGGATCAGGTTTTGGTAATCTAGGTTTGTCGGCTTTTTTAGATTTTGTTGGCATTGGGGCGGGACCGTCCGGGAATCTTACATCAGCATTTTTAGAGATTCTGTTTCCATTTTCATCATAATCATCTGCTCTATTTGCCGTAACAAACCATGAAAATTTAACATTTGATGTTCCTCCTTGCAGTTCTACGACATCAAAGCCGTTTTTTGTTTTATTGGTCACATACACACCTTTACAATCACCTTCTAATTGTATAAAGACTCTTAATGGATGTTTTTTATTTACTACAATGTTTTTAGCAAAAATAGGATCCAGATTTATATGAGCTCGTCCATTTACAAGTTTTGCTTCTCCAAAATCTTGAAATAAAATTTCAGGTGCTTCAGGTGCAAACATGTTAGCTCTTGATCCGTCGGGACGTTTTACTATGGTTGAAACACTTCCTGTTCCGTTTATTTTATATGCTGTTCCTGAATATTGACCACTGACATAAGCATATTGGTTTGAATTTCCTGTAGCACTAAAATATCCACCCCAAGAATTATCTCCGGCATCTGTTCCATAACCAAAAACTCCAATTTTTTTACCTGTTGCTGCTAAACCTCCTCCATTTGTCGGATAATAAAAAGTTGAAACACCATTTCCTAGGGCAACTAATCCTGTACTATTATCTCCAAAATTACTAAAATATCCACCAAAGCCTGTGTCATTTGTCACCGAACCGTAAATGGCTCTAGGATATGCATCATATGCTACAAAATATCCTCCGAAATTTCCAGAATCTGCGCCTAATGAAGTTCCATAAGTGCCATATCCATAATCACTAGCATAAGAAGAGTATCCATAAAGTCCATAGCCAGATTGTCCATTATATGATGAGCCATAAATAGCGTAATTTGAGCCACTGCCTCCACTTACATATGCTCTAGCTCCATAATATGAATAACTACCCGAGGGATTAACTTCTGCTTCCAAGCCCACATAGCCTCCTGTGAAATATCCTCCATAGCCCCAAAAATCTGTATTTGCACATTCTCCATATACAGCATAATTATCAGAAGAGGTTTCTGTACTTACAAAACTACCAACCCTACTGGCACTCCCATCTGTTACTGAAACGGGAAAGCTTATGGATGTGGAATCATATCCGTAACCTAAATATCCGTTTGTCCTCAAAATAATCCACCTGTCTGTATTATTGGTGCGAATTATTAAATTTTTATTGTTAGTTGTTCCTAAAAACTGTCCATTGGAAATAGAGTTGCCGCTTAAACTCCAAGCTGCAGAAGAAATATCTACTGAATTACCTCCTGAAATAGAAAGTGTATTTCCTGATAATGTTAAAGTTTGGTTATCAGTATTGTCCAAATAAGACGATAAGTCCACAGAGTTACCACCTGATATTGATAAAGTATTACCGGATAAAGAGAGGGTTTGATTATCGTTATCGGGTACTGTAACTGAACCTCCGTTAGTCAATGAAATAGTGTGACCCGAAATAGAAAGTTGTTGATTGTCGGTATTGTCCATAAAATGGGATAAATCTACTGTTTGGCTGTTTCCGTTTTCTATACCGATTATCAAATTATTACCCGATACACTACACCCTTGAATGTTTTGGTCGTCCGTATTATCCATAAATTGTGATAAATCCACAGAATTACCTCCGGAGATTGAAAGAGTGTTTCCTGATAAAGAAAGTGTTTGAGCATCAGTATTTATGCTGGAAAGATCAACAGTGTTTCCATTTGAAATAGACAAATTATTTCCTGATATTGACAATGTTTGATTGTCAGGTATAGTTACCGAGTTTCCGTTGTCAATTGAAAGAGTATGTCCGGAAATGTGTAAATTTTGATCATCCGTATTATCCATAAATTGTGATAAATTTACAGAATTACCACCGGAAATTGAAAGAGTATTACCTGACAATGAAAGTGTTTGTGCATCAGTATTTATTCCGGAAAGGTCAACTGAATTACCGTTTGTGATAGATAATGTATTGCCGGATAACCCTAATGTTTGGTTATCATTGTCAGGCAGAGTTACAGTATTACCGTTATCAATAGAAAGTGAATGTCCAGAAATATGTAATTGTTGATTGTCTGTATTATCCATAAAAGAACTTAAATCAACACTACCTCCATCAGTTAACGAAAGTGTGTTACCACTCAAAGAAAGTTGTTGATCATCTGTTAAATCTCCTACAACACTGAGCGGATTTGCACTTGTTCCATTTCCAGAAAGTGTTGTCCCATCTGTTTGAACAACCTGGCTACCCCAATTATCACCCCCACTGCTAAGTGGTATAGTAACGGAATTACCATTTGAAATAGTTAACTCACCGGTTGAGTTGTTAAAAGTCAAGGTTTGTTTATCACTCAACTCTGTCCACTGAGTACCGTCCCAAACCCAAAAAGAATGAGTGTCAGTGTCATAAACAACAAGGCCTTCATCAACACCTGTTGTTGAAATAGAAGTTCTTTGTGTAGTTGTTAGTCTGGGAATTAATATCCCCTTGTTCCCACCTGCCGAATATACTTCTAAAAGTGCATTATTGCTAGTTCCTGTAAATGTGGAATCATCACTAATGATAAGATTTTGCGCATTTAATCCAAGTGAAACACCCATTAAAAGAAATAAAATAATCTTTTTCATAACTCGACTTTTTTATTTTTTGACATTTTATGCAAAAATAAACTAATTTATTATTTGAGCAAAATTTTTTTTATTTTCAGGTATATAAATTTTATTAAATGCGTTTTACACTAAAATTTTAATTGACCCATGTTAAAATATAATTTAACTTTGTAAAAAAATGCCGTGATATGAAAATAGTATTACCTGAATTTGAAAGCAATAAGATAAGCAAAGCTATTGATAATGCAAGAAACCAATTTGACAAGTTAATTTCTAAGCAAGGCAAAGGAAATGATTTTCTTGGTTGGTTGGATTTGCCTGTTTATTGCAAAAGTATCATTGATGAAATAAAAGAGGCTGCAAAAAACTTTTCCGAAGGATTGGATGCTGTTGTGGTTGTGGGAATAGGAGGCTCTAACCTTGGTGCCAAGGCAATTTATGAAGGCTTGAAACCGAAGTTTGAAAAGTTGAAACCGGAAATTTTGTTTGCAGGTAACAATTTGGACGAAGATTATCATTACGAACTTGTTGAGTATTTGAGTGATAAGCAGTTTGGTATAATTGTTATTTCCAAATCTGGGACAACTACCGAGCCTGCAATTGCTTTCAGAATTTTGCGTGAAAAACTTGAACAGACTGCAGGCAAGGAAATAGCTGCAAAAAGAATTATTGCAATAACAGACAGAGAAAAGGGTGCATTGCGTAAATTGGCAAACGAAGAAGGCTACAAGACTTTTGTGATACCTGATGATGTTGGCGGGCGTTATTCCGTATTGTCACCTGTAGGACTTGTACCACTTGCCGTGGCAGGTATTGATATTGAACAATTGTGTAAGGGTGCATCGGATGTGAGGAAGGCTTTGTATGAAGATAAATCCGACGAAAATATTGCTTTCATGTATGCTGCAGCAAGGAATTTATTGTATGAACAAGGTTATAAAGTGGAATTGTTGGTAAATTACAATACATCGTTGATAACTTTTGCCGAGTGGTGGAAGCAGTTGTTTGGCGAGAGTGAAGGCAAAGAGGGAAAAGGTTTGTTTCCTGCATCGGCAAATTTTACGACTGATTTGCATTCACTTGGGCAGTTTATACAGGAAGGCAGCAGGATTTTGTTTGAAACAGTTATTTCAGTTAAGCAAACCAAAAATAATCTTACTATTCCTAAAAATAATGATGATACTGACGGACTTAATTATATTGCCGGCAAAAAGATTGATTATGTAAACAAAATGGCAATGCAAGGTACATATTTGGCTCATACTTCGGCAGGTGTACCTAATATAATTATTGAAATTGACAAGGTTGATGAATATAATTTCGGAGGATTGATTTACTTTTTTGAATTGTCTTGTGCAATAAGCGGATATATGTTAGGGGTGAATCCGTTTGACCAGCCGGGTGTGGAAGCATACAAGAGGAATATGTTTGCTCTGCTTGGTAAGCCCGGGTATGAAGAAGAAGGTGAGACGTTGAGGAAAAAATTGAAAAATGCTTAATTTGCTAATTGTTTTATGTGCTAATGTGCTAATGTGATAATTTTTTATTGTAAATTTTATGTATCCAATTTTAGTAGAGAGTTATAAAAATAAACATAATCAAAAATAAAATTTAATTGATGCCACAGATACAAAAGAAATTCGGTGCTTTTTCGGGAGTGTTTACACCTTCGTTGCTTACCATCTTGGGCGTAATTATGTATATGCGTCTCGGTTGGGTAGTTGGTGAAGCCGGGATTATTGGAGCTTTGGTTATTATTGCATTTGCTCATATTATTTCGTTTACCACCGGGCTGAGTGTTTCATCCATTGCAACGGATAAGAAGATAAAAGCAGGAGGTATTTATTATATCCTTTCACGCAGTTTGGGGTTGCCGATGGGTGGAACTATTGGAATAGCTTTGTTTGTGGGGACTGCTTTGAGTATATCAATGTATATTATCGGTTTTGTCGAAAACTTTTTGAGCATTAAGGAGATAAGCGACTTTCTCGGCATGACTGCCGGAGTGGAAAGTTACCGTATAGTTGGCAGTATTGTGTTGTTGTTTTTAACTATTGTTGCTTTTATCAGTACTTCGTTAGCAATTAAGGCTCAGTATGTTATTTTATCTGCAATAGCATTATCTCTTATTTCAATTTTTGCAGGTTTTTTTGTAAATGTGGATTTTCATCCTGTTGCACCTCTGCTGGACCCTGCTAATGATTCAGTATCTTTTGAATATGTGTTTTCTATTTTCTTTCCTGCCGTAACTGGTTTTACTGCCGGTGTGGCAATGTCTGGCGATTTGAAAAATCCTAAAAAAGATATCCCGCTTGGTACGATTACGGCTATTGTGGTTGGTTTTATTGTTTATATTTTGCTGGCACTCGGTTTCGGATTTTATGTAAAGAGGGATTTGTTGCTTACCGATTTTAATGTTGCAATGAAGATAGCTTGGTCAAGCCCACTGGTTGTTGCGGGAGTGTGGGGAGCTACATTGTCGTCGGCACTTGGCGGAATTTTAGGAGGTCCAAGGATTTTGCAAGCTATTTCCAATGACGGAATTACACCGAAGTTTTTCGGAAAAGGCTACGGGATAAACAACGAGCCGCGAAATGCACTTGTATTTATTGCTTTGATAGCCGAAGGCGGTATTTTGATAGGTAATTTGAATGCAATTGCGGGAATTGTTACAATGTTTTATCTTACTTCTTACGGGTTTATAAATTTAGCTTATGTACTGGAGAGTTGGGCAAGTTCTGATTTCAGGCCTTCATTCAGGATACCTCGCGGAGTGGCGATAGTTGGCTTTTTGTTTGCTTTTGCCATTATGTTTAAGATTGATGTACTATCGATGACGATTGCGTTTGTCCTGATGGGCTTATTGTATCTCATATTGCAACGTAGGCAAATGAAATTGGAATACGGTGATGTGTGGCAAAGCGTGCTTATAAATGTAATTCGTAAATCACTTCAGAAAATAAGTACAAAGGGTTTTGAGGAAAGAAATTGGCAACCTAATATAATATTGTTTAGCGGCGGCACTTCACAACGACCGCATTTGATAGAGTTCGGTAAATCGCTGGTTGGCAAATTCGGCATTCTTACCAATTTTGATTTGGTTGAAACAAAAGACGCTTCCGTATTGTTTCCGAAGCACAAACAGCGACTTGTTGATAAAGATCTTTTGAAACAAGGAATCTTTATGCGTCGCCAGTCGTGCCGTGATATTTACGAAGGAATTGAAATGATAGTCCGCACATACGGATTTGCAGGATTGGAGCCGAATACCGTGATTTTGGGTTGGGGCAGGCAAAGTCGCGATCCAGAAAGGTTTGTGAGGCTCATTAACACTATAAATGAACTTGATTACAACTTGCTTTTGATTGATTACGACAAACGGTACGGATACGGCAACAAGCAAGTAATTGATATTTGGTGGCGGGGTGGTGGCAATAATGGGAATTTAGCATTGGCAATAGCCAAATTTATGAAAAATTCCGATGATTGGTATGGTGCCAAAATCAGGTTGCTGGTTGTCAATTATGAAAACGATAAGGCATCGTATATTTATAAAAAGGTAGACCAAATATTGGAAACCCTTCGTATTGATGCGGAAATTAAAATTATTAACAACGAAATTGAGCGAAAGCCTGTTTATGATATTATCCGTCAGGAGTCTTTTAACTCGGATATTGTTTTTTTGGGGATACCCGAAATAGAAAAGGGGAAAGAGAAAGATTTTGTAGAAAGAACAAACAAACTGCTTCACGATATAGGAACAGTTGTACTTATCAAAGCATCATCACTATTCAAAGAAATGAATCTTGGTATAAATATCGAACAAGAAAATGTAATAAGCAGTAGTAAAATAAACATAAAGAAGAATAAAGAGATAAAATTGAAAATTCCCGCAAGGGTAAAAAACAAAGAGGCTTTGCAAGAATTTACCGATTACTTGCAAGAAGAATATTTTAAGGAGCTATTTACACTTGCAAACAGGGATTCGGAAGATATTATAAATAGTTTTTCACGGCTTGTAGATTTGATAACCGATATTCAAGGTAAGTTGGAAGTTTTGTTGAAAGCCGGCAAAGACGGTAAGAAGAAAGTAGCATCAATTATAAGTTTTCATAAGAAAATATCATTGGAAGCGACCAAAATTCTAGATGAGTTAAAATTAAATTTGAAAGAAGAAGAAAGTTTTTTGTTGAAAGTTATTAATTCTTTACAGGGAATGACAGAAAACTTGTGGAAGTATGCACCTGGGAAAATGATATTAGAGATTAGCGAAGATGATTTAAAAGAGTATTTTCCAAAAAGAGGGTTGGGTTATTTGTTTTTAAAACTGAAGTTTAACAAAAAGGGAAAAGGTTACGAGTTGAAGGTAAATCTTAAAAAAATATTGAAGAAAAAAACAAATGTGTTGTATGAGTATTTGGTTGGGAATCTGGAAGAAAATGCGATAAATTATGCAACCCATTTGATTAAGTTGCAGAAATTTGTAAAAAGTATTGAGAGTGATTTGTCAGGACTGCGAAATGCTTTGTATGCAGACAAGTCTTATGTGGTACCCGGATTTGAAGCAGTAAAAGATATAAGAGAATATATAGGTGAAGTTGAAGAAGCTTATAAGGCAAGTATAGTTGAGGAAACTAATGAATTTTTGGAAAAGATTACGGGATTGCAATTGTTCACGGAAAAAGGTGTGCATGATAAAGAATTAAAAATGCTGATTGCTTCAATACCTGCCAAATTTGTAAATAATACTTCGCTGTTTATCAATGGGGTAAAGATGGAATTGTTACTTGCTTATGCCGATGCTGCATTCAATCATTATATGAAATTGTTGTGGTACGAAGGTGTAGGCAATGTTAAAACAAGAATTAGCTATGTTTTAAGTGAACTGATAAATGCTTTGAAACAGGTTGTAAGCAGTGGTGATTTTAATTATCAACCTGTACTTAATTTTGAAGCGGAAAAACAAAAAATTGTTGAAAGAGCAGGAAATATAAAGCAAAAAATAAGACGTATTGCCTCTGTATTTCCCGTTGAAGAAGAAATAATAAGTGATGATGATTATAATGAATATTTCGAGAAGGTTTTTGATGACTTGACTGTGGTAAATACAAAAATGGAAACACTTGTTTCTTATTTGTTTGAAGAAAAGGTTTACTCTGATATAGATAAAATAACGGATGAATTGATTGAAATAGTAAAACAGGCGTATGAAAAGGAAAATGAAGTTTACAGGCTGATGATATTTACAATTCAAAGCAGTGATTTGAATGAATCTGTTAAAGAACTTGCGTTACAAGAGATTGAAAAACTGAAAACTGTATCAGCTGATGAAAAACTTGATGAAATAGAAAGCATTGTTTTTGAAGGTATTACAACTGTTTCCTCCAAACTGACTCTATATTCACTTTTGAAAATCGCAATGAATTTCAGGACTTATGTCAGGAAAATAGAAAAAGTAAAAAAAGCCTCAAAAATAAAAGAGGTATTGAAAAAACGGGAATCGTTTTTTGTACGGTTATATGTACGAATTAAATATGGAAAGGCTTTTCTTTTTGAAACCGCTGAAAGCAATTTAGCAGAAAGGAAAACTTATGCTTCGGATTTACTAAGAACTTTTGATGAAATTTCGCCTGATGAATCTATTATTTCGCAACTGCCGTTTTATTATAACCAAATCTTTTCATCAGATAATGTGCATTACAAAGATTTTTGTACCGGCAGGGAATTTGAATTTAGTAAGTTAAAACAAGCTGTAAATTATTATGATAGAGGCTACAAAGGTGCTATTGTTATTACAGGTAGCCGCTATGGAGGCAAAAGTATGGTAGCATATATTACTGCTTCCGAATATGCAGGCAAGGATAATGTTTTTGTGATAAATCCACCACAAGGCGGCAGGGTGTCGATAAAAGACTTTCGCAAGGAATTTTTTAATGTATTTCAGCACCAAGATGCGCTAAACGGCACTGACTTTTTGCATTCTTTCGACAAAAAAACCGCAATTATCTTAGAAGATATTGAAATGTGGTGGAACAGGTTGCCCGGCAGCACAGGTGTTGTAGATGAAATAATTAAGATAATCGAAACATTCGGCAACAAAATTTTGTTTTTCATTACTTCCTCTAATCCGGCATACGAATTGCTGACAAAAATATCAACTATTGAAACAGTTGTGCTTGAGAGGGTCGATTTGAAACCATTGAAACCTGAAACCATAAAAGAAGCTGTTTATTTGAGGCACGATACCACAGGAATAAAATTCAAATACGAAGGGAAATCACAAGATATGTTGACTTTGCCGCAAGAAGCAGATATTTTTGTGAAACTATACGAGTTGTCGGCAGGCAATCCGGGTTTGGCACTTTATTATTGGTTGTCGTCTATTCGAAGTGTCGGCGATAATGAAATAGAAATTAAAATGCCTGAAAAGCCATATATGAGGTTGTTTGATTCGTTGGGCAAAGAACATTTGTTTGTGTTGTGGCAACTTGTGTTGCACAAATCATTGTCTATTGGAGTATTGAACAAGTATGCCGGCAGAGAAGATTTTAATGTGGAAAAAGTTGTTGATTTTCTGGTAATGAATTCTTTGGTAGAAAAATCCGATGAAATTGTGAAAATAACTAAAGCTTGGTATAGTTTTGTTTACTCATTTTTGAAAAACAAAGGTTTAATTTAATTTTATGGACAATTTGAATTTTTTATCCTCGGGGCATATATTTTTCGTGATAATAGTTTGGGCAGCAGTATTTTATGTTGCCATTAGACTTATTAAAAGGTATTTGCCTATGGTTGTGGGGTTTGAACTTTCCAAGCAAAAGTACGAATATTATTTTGTCATAGGTGAATCTGTCGTGTGGGCAATTTTTTTGTTGATTGCCGCAAATTGGCTTTTGAGTAAGTCGGTGTTTTTCGGAGTGGCGTTTATCCTTTTTATTCTGGCGTTACTCACAATTCTTGTTTTTGTATATTTCAGGGATTATATGGCAGGATTGAGCATTAAAATGGAGAATAATATTGCCAAAGGAGATTATATTTCTATCGGTCAAATAAAGGGTCGGGTAGTGGGATTGAATGTTAGGAATATTGAAGTGGAAACCGAAGCGGGCGAAACTGTTTATATTCCCTATCATATTTTGAGTGCAGGAGCATATAGTATTAAGAGGCAAGATACATCAAAGATTCAGTCGTTTGCTTTTGAGTTTGAGTGTGATACATCCGTAAATCTTTCTGTGTTAGAGGTTGAAATTGTAAAGTTCCTGTACGGATTGCCTTGGGTTAGAACTAAGCCGCAACCTACAGTTAGTTTTAAAGAAGGCATAGTAAAAGTTGTAGTTTATCCCGTGTCAAAAGACTTTGTGTTTGTAATTGAAAAAGCCGTAAAAGAAAAATTTGAGACAAAACAAGAACAGAATGATAATGAAATGGCATAATTTTCTCATACTAATTTTAATCTTATTTGCATTTTCGTCTTGCCGAAAAGATGATACCGTTTCAAATGGAGGTTTATACTACGGTTACGATTATTTCCCCTTTTCTGCACAAGCACCTGCCAATATTTACAAGGTAACTGAGATAAATATAGATGCAGCATCCGGTGTTTATGATACTGTTGTTTACTATTTAAAACAGGTTGAAGCGGAGCCTTTTACCGATGATGAAGGCAGGAGTGCAATTAAACTTTACAGGTATGTTGCAGATTCGTTGCAAGATACATTGTGGCAACTCAAAGATGTGTGGTGGATAGCCAAAACAGATTTTGAAGTGATTGAATATGAGGAGAATGTTCCTTATGTGAAGTTAGCTTTCCCTTTGGAAATAAACAAGCAGTGGGACGGAAACAAATATAATGCAGCCGAAACGAAAATGTATAAGGTAACGATTTTTCAAGGCGACAGTGTAGTGGTGTTGCACAACAACGAACTTACCGAAATCAGCAAAGATTACGAATATGAAGTTTACCGCAAAGGTGTGGGATTAGTCAGAAAGGTTTACGAAGAAATTAAGTCTTATCACAATATTGGGATGGGTATTCCTATAGAAGACCGTATTGATTACGCTACTTTGGTTTATTGGGAGAAGATGTAATATGTATTTGTTGTGCTTAATTGTAGAACAAGTAACACCAAAATTTCCACCAGAAAGAGAAAATGATAAATAACAATTACGCATAAAAAATAAAACTGTGGCCAATTTCTGTGGCTAAAGCCAAAAGTTGTTCCCTGTAAATTTTTAACACCGCCTTAAAAGACGGTGCTAATCATATAGATAAGGTATTAGAATAAGGGAAGCAGGCTTTAGCCTTAGACTCATAAAATCTACTCCCCCATACACTCAATTGTTTAAAAATCTTTTTCAGGCTGACAAAAATCAATTTTTAAAAGAAATGTTTAATACTACTTTGGTGTTGCGAAAAAAAAGATATTTTTGCAAAAAATTTTAAGCATCAAAGATGTCTGAATTAATTAAACACGATGCCGTAATTAAAGAGATTGGTGAAGATTCTATTAAGGTAACCATACTTTCAAAGGCATCATGTGCTTCATGTCAGTTGAAAGGTATTTGTACTGCATCAGAAATTCAAGAAAAAGAAATAAAAGTAAAAAAGCCTTTGACAGGGTTGGAAAAATATGAAATAGGAGAGCAGGTTAATGTTGTAATGACCGAATCGTTGGGGCTCAAAGCTTTATTCCTAGGATATGTCTTACCTTTTATTGTTTTAATGACGGTTCTTATAGTATCTTATTCTTATACCCACAATGAACCGTTGTCCGGTCTTCTTGCATTGGCAAGCTTAGGTCCATATTACTTTATTTTATACATGTTAAGAAAGAAGTTCGAAAGAGAATTTAGTTTTGAATTAGAATAAAAAAAAAAAACGGAAACAAATGAGTGAAGTTTTGTTAAATTCGATACTCACCCTTGGTGCAGTAGCGGTAGTGTCGGCGATAATTTTATATTTTGTTGCACAAAAATTTAAGGTAGAAGAAGATCCGAGAATAGATGATATCGAAGAAGCATTGCCCAATGCCAATTGTGGTGGCTGTGGATATCCCGGATGTAGAGCTTTTGCCGAAGCATGTGCAAAAGCCGATAATCTTGATAATTTATACTGCCCCGTAGGAGGAAATGATGTAATGAAAAAAGTTGCTGAAATTCTTGGTATTGAGGTTAAAGAGCAAAGGCGACAAGTAGCAGTGGTCAGGTGTGCAGGAAGTTACGATCATCGTGAACATCATAATACTTATGAAGGACCTGAAAATTGTGCAGTAGTTCATCAATTGTATGGAGGAGAAACTGATTGTCATTACGGTTGTCTCGGTTTGGCAGACTGTGTAAGAGCATGTAACTTTGATGCTCTGCATATGGATGAGAAGACAGGGTTGCCTGTTGTTGATGAGGATAAATGTACAGCTTGCGGAGCTTGTGTAGAGGCTTGTCCGAGAGATATTATTGAATTGAGAGTTTTAGGCAAAAAAGATAGAAAGATATTTGTAAGTTGTGTAAACGAAGACCCGGCAGGACCTGCCAAAAAAGCTTGTAGCGTAGCTTGTATAGGTTGCGGACTTTGTTATGATGCTTGTAAGTTCGATGCCATTACAATGTATGATAATCTTGCTTACATTGATGATAAAAAGTGTGTACTTTGCCGTGCTTGTGTAGAAGTTTGTCCTACAGGAGCTATATGGGAAGTTAATTTCCCGCCTCGCAAGCCGAAACCTGACAAAAAGAAATCAGCAGCCACAGCAAAAAAAGCCGAAGAGTCTAAACAACAACAAATTAGTTCTCAGCCTATAAATATTTCCGATTTGCCAAAAGAAGAAAAACCGGCAGAAGAAAAAACGGAAACTAAGCAACCTGAAAGCAATCGGGTTGAAAATAAATCTGAAGAAAATAAAAACGAAAACAACGAAAATAACAACTAATTATGGTGGCATTAAAGACTTTTAAAAAAGGTGGTGTTCATCCTGCCGACAATAAGTTTTCTGCAGATAAACCTTTTGTTAAGGCACCTTTGCCCAAAATGGCCATAATTCATGTAACCCAGCATTTGGGTGCACCGGCAAAAGTTTTGGTAAAAAAAGGTGATAAGGTGAAAACCGGACAACTTATTGCCGAAGCTAGCGGATTTATTTCTGCAAATATCCATTCGTCAGTTACGGGTAAAGTAATGAAGATTGATAATGCCATTGATGCAAGCGGATATAAAAAAACTGCTATTTTTATTAGAACAGATAAAGAAGAAGTTTGGGAAGACGGGATAGATACATCAGAAGATTTGGTAAAAGACATTCCATATTCACCGCAAGAGATAGTAGAAAAAGTTAAAAAAGCCGGTGTGGTTGGTATGGGAGGTGCTACATTCCCAACCAATGTAAAACTTACGCCTCCTCCGGGTAAAAAAGCCGAATATTTGATTATAAATGGCGTAGAGTGTGAACCTTACCTTACTGTTGATCACAGGACAATGCTCGAAAAAGGGCATGAATTAATGGTGGGTACAAAAATCTTGATGAAAGCTCTCGGAGTAAATCAAGCCATTATCGGGATAGAAAACAATAAACCCGATGCTATAGAGTATCTTACCAAAATTTCTAAAGAATACGAAGGTATTTCAATTCAACCTCTCAAAATGAAATATCCTCAGGGAGGTGAAAAACAATTGATTAATGCAATATTAGGCAGGGAAGTGCCTTCGGGCGGATTGCCTATTGATGTCGGTGCTGTTGTTCAAAATGTAGGAACAACCGTTGCAGTTTACAAGGCTGTGCAAAAAAATATGCCTTTGATTGAAAGAACAGTTACCGTAAGTGGAACAAATTTTTCAAATCCGTCTAATTACATTGTAAGAATAGGAACCCCTATAAAAGATTTGGTAGAATTTGCAGGTGGCGTGCCCGAAAATACAGGTAAGATAATTGCAGGCGGACCTATGACAGGTAAAGCATTGTCTAGCCTTGATGCTCCTATCCAGAAAGGTACATCAGGCGTGATTTTCTTCCCTGATGAAGCAGCACACCGCAAACCGTATCAAGATTGTATCAGATGTGCAAAATGTGTAAGTGTTTGCCCTTCGGGACTGGAACCTTACTTGCTTATGACGGTTACGGAAAAACAAATGTATGATGTAGCCAGGAAAAATCATATAACAGACTGTATAGAGTGCGGATCGTGTAGTTTTATTTGTCCTACATACAGACCGCTTTTGGATTATATCAGGTTGGGTAAAAAGACAGTAATGGATCAAATAAGAGCAGAAAGAGCACAAAAACAAAAAAAATAGTGAAAGATGAAAGATAATAAATTGAAGTTGGTTATATCTCATTCACCGCATGTTCACGCAAATAACTCGGTAAAGAAAATAATGTACCTTGTTATTTTGGCACTTATACCAGAACTTTTGGTGTCATTTGCTTATTTTGGATTGGGAGCGCTTATAGTTACACTGACATCCATAGCATCGGCAGTATTTTTTGAATGGTTCATCCAAAAATTCATGATGAAAAAGAAACCGACAATTTCTGATGGTTCAGCTATTATAACCGGATTGCTTCTTGCTTTCAATGTTCCTTCCAATTTGCCGATATGGATGGTGATAGTTGGTGCTTTGGTTGCAATAGGCATAGGAAAAATGACATTTGGAGGTTTGGGAAACAATCTTTTTAATCCGGCATTGGTTGGTCGTGTATTCCTGCTCATATCTTTTCCGGTAGCAATGACTTCTTGGCCAACACCAGGGGGGCAAAATTTAACAGCTTATACTGATGCTGTGACAGGTGCGACACCATTAGGAGTTATTAAAGAAGGTATAAAAAATGGAGAAACCATTCCTCAATTAATGGATAAAATACCGGATTACTGGAATATGTTTCTTGGTCATATGGGAGGCTCATTAGGAGAAATTAGTGCATTAGCTCTGTTACTTGGAGGCTTGTTTTTGATTTGGAAGAAAATTATAAATTGGCAAATACCTGTATCTATTATTGTAACTGTTGCTGTATTTGCAGGAATTTTGCATGCAGCAGATCCTAATAAATATGCAGATCCATTATTTCATTTGCTTACAGGAGGTTTAATGTTGGGGTCATTCTTTATGGCAACAGATATGGTTACCTCGCCTATGACACCTAAAGGTATGACAATTTTTGGAATAGGGATTGGGATACTCGTTGTTACTATACGTGTATGGGGTGCATATCCAGAAGGAATGTCGTTTGCAATTCTTATAATGAATGCTTTTGTACCATTGATTAATATGTATTCAAAACCAAAATTATATGGGGAGGTAAAGAGAAATGGCAAGTAAAAAAGAATCTACATTATTAAATATGGTGCTTACGCTGCTTATTATTTCTGTATTGTCGGCAGCTGCACTGGGCTATGTTTATGAAATAACAAAAAAGCCCATAGAACAAGCAAGTTTGAAAAAAGAATTGCAAGCAATAAAAGAGGTTGTACCACCATTTGATAATAATCCTTTTGACGAAAAATTTGAAATGGAAGCTTTTGACGGGGCAGGTAAATTAACAGTTTATCCGGCTAAAAAAGGTGGTAAGATAGTTGGATATGCTGTAAAAACATTTACTGAAAAAGGATTTGGTGGACATATTGATATAATTGTAGGTTTTTTACCTAATGGTGTTATTGAGAATACAAAAGTGTTAGCACATTCAGAAACACCCGGACTTGGAAGTAAAATGACAAGTAAAAAGTTTAAGAGTCAATTTCATGGATTTAATCCTGCTGAAAAAAAATTAATAGTTAAAAAAGACGGTGGCGATGTAGATGCTATTACGGCTGCTACTATCAGTTCAAGAGCATTTTGTGATGCACTAAATAGAGCATATAAAACATTACAAAAAGGAGGGAAAATAAAATGAACCAATGGCAAAATTTTTTAAAAGGTTTTATTAAAGAAAACCCGATTTTTGTGTTGGTGCTTGGAATGTGTCCGACACTTGGTACAACAACATCAGCTATGAATGGTTTGGGAATGGGCTTGGCTACTGCTTTTGTGTTGGTAATGTCAAATGTTGTAATTTCTCTTATTAAAGGTTTAATCCCAGATAAAGTACGTATTCCTTCTTTTATCGTGGTTATAGCTTCGTTTGTTACAGTTGTAGATTTGTTAATGGCCGGTTATGCACCAGAATTGCACGAAGAACTAGGATTGTATATACCTCTTATTGTAGTAAATTGTATTGTTTTAGGTAGAGCAGAAGCATTTGCTTCTAAAAATGGTGTATGGTCTTCATTTGTAGATGGTCTTGGGATGGGACTCGGATTTACATTTGCTCTTTTGATTTTGGGTTCAGTACGCGAAATGCTTGGAAGTGGTTCTATTTTTGGCTTGAAGTTTATCCATGGTGATGGTATGTTAGTTTTTGTACTTGCACCGGGAGCATTTATAGCTTTGGGTTATATAATTGCTATTGTTAATAAAATTAGGAAAGCATAAAAATTTATAATTATGGAATATTTTGTAATAATTATATCGGCAATTTTTGTTAGTAACATTATTTTGTCGCAGTTTTTGGGAATCTGTCCATTTTTGGGTGTTTCCACAAGAATTTCAACATCAGTGGGAATGACAGGTGCTGTTGTTTTTGTTATGACTATTGCTACTATTACTACTTATTTGTTGTATTATTATGTGTTGGAGCCTTTGGATTTGGTGTTTTTGAAGACTATTGTATTTATTTTGGTTATTGCTGCATTAGTTCAGATGGTTGAAATTATTTTAAAGAAATCGAGTCCGTCTTTATATCAGGCATTGGGAATTTATTTGCCGTTGATTACAACAAACTGTGCAGTACTTGGTGTTGCTCTTTTGGTAATTCAAAAGAATTTCCAACTGATGGAGTCAACTGTATTTGCTATAGCAACAGGAATCGGTTTTGGTTTGGCTCTTGTATTGCTTGCAAGTTTGCGGGAACAATTAGATTTAGTAAATGTTCCCAAAGGAATGAAAGGGATTCCTATTGCATTGGTTACAGCAGGGATTCTATCTTTGGCATTTATGGGATTTTCCGGCATTGTTTAAAATTTATTTCAATAATTAAAAAAAAGCCTGTATTTTTGTTATGAAAATACGGGCTTTTTCTTTTTAAGCAAAATGGTAAAATTAAATCGTAATATATTATTTGTAATTTTAATTATCAATTCTTTTCTTTCTTTTTCTGAATCAAAAAAAATTACAAAGAAATATGTTGATTCTTTGATGAT
>JALTDM010000197.1 GCA_027074135.1 Bacteroidales bacterium | reverse complement strand
ACAAAGAGGAGCATAACCGCCTTTGCGTGAAATAATTTCGGCGCCCATATACTGAAGGGGAGTTATTATTCTCATCATAGGCCTTTTCCTCAGAGAATCATCTCCTGTTAATACGCTGAAGAAATCAGTTCCCGATAATAGACCCGTAATTAATCTTATGCCTGTACCGGAATTACCCATATCTATCACATTATTCGGTTCTATTAATGAATATTTACCTTTTGGATTTATTAATACAGATTGTTTTTTTATTGTTATGTCAACTCCAAGTTTTTTAAATGCCTTAATCGTGTTAAGCGTATCTTCTGCAAACAAATAATTATTAATCGTAACCTTTCTTTGGGCAATAGATGACAAAATAACTGCTCTGTGCGAGATGGATTTGTCAGAAGCCACACGCAATGTTTTTATTTTATCCATATACTCACTTCATTCACATCAAACTCATCTGTTTTTTTAAAATATTTAAAGCCATTACCGTAGATCCTATCCTTGCTGTTTGCACCTCTAATATTAGAATCGGAACTCAGAATTTCAAGTTTATTGTTCCAAAATGCTTTATCTGTATACACCTTAAAATCCCCCCTTTTTGCCATAATATTGCCGTTCAAAATCACATTATTGAATTTATCTATCTTTGCCTCATCTGCTTTGATGTAAATCATCTTGCTGCTTTTATCAATATACCAAAGTTGAACATCTTTTAAAAGTGTTGTATCATCAAGAAGTTTTTTCATATGCTCAGCAACTATTCTGTAATATCCGCCTTTATGCAGTATATGTTTAATATTCAGCTTATCTGCTGAGCTTCTAATGGAAACCTTCTTAACGGGATTCTCCACAGTTAAATTTTTGTTTACTACGCCTATAAATAAAAACAGTGTTAAAATAAATAGAAGTAATATACTTATGCTTTTCAAGAATTTTGGCAGATTTTCCGAAATTTTCATGTGCGGTTTTCATACAGCAGATATTTTGCCAGCACACCATCCCATAAATTCATTTTTTTTAAAATATATTCTACAGCATCTCTAACAAAACCTCTGCCGCCCTTTTCAGCGGAAACATAATCAGCAACTTTTTTAACATCATTCACTGCATCATAGGGAGCTGCAGAAAAAGCGGATGCTATCATAGGAGGTATATCTATTAAATCATCTCCGAAATACGCAATATCTTCATTTTTAATACCAAATGTATTTTTTACGTACTCCAAAGAAGAGATTTTTTTATGCTGATTCTGCAGCACTAATGGTATCTTTAAAGCATCCGCCCTAGCCTGCGTTGCCTTTGAATATCTGCCTGAAATCCAGGCAATCTTAATGCCAAGATTCAATGTTATATGTATGATATGACCGTCTTTTACGTCAAAAAACTTATATTCTATGCCATTATCATCAATAATAATTCTTCCATCCGTCAAAACGCCGTCTACATCCATTATAATTGCTTTGATATTCATAAAATACCCGCTTTCAAAATGTCATGCAGATGTATTATTCCCTCAGCTGCACCTTTGCTATTTTCCGCCACAAGGCTTGTTATGGAAAATTTCTCCATAATACCTGCCGCTTTTACTGCAAGCGCATCTTTGTGCACCGTTTTAGGACTTATGTTCATAATATTTTCTACACTAATATTAAACATATTCTGTTTATATTTCTCCATTGCTCTTCTCAAATCACCATCTGTCACTATGCCCTTGACATTCCCGTTATTATCGACAACAATAGTCATACCAAGTCTCTTCGATGACATTTCATATATACAATTTTCCAATGTTGTGTCGAGCGCAACTTTAGGTATCTCATCACCTGTATGCATCAAATCCGACACCCTCATCACAAGTTTTTTGCCTATTGCTCCCCCCGGATGCAGCATGGCAAAATCATCCTCTTTAAAATTTCTTTTAACGATCAGACCGGCGGCAAGTGCATCGCCTATTGCTAGCGCAACCGTTGTAGAGGACATGGGCACCAAGCTAATGACTGATGCTTCTTTATTTATACTTGCATCCAATACAACATCACTTCTTTTTGCAAGCTCAGAGTTTATATTTCCCAGTATTGCTATAATAGGAACACCGAATCTTTTTAATATAGGAAATAGAAAAATTACCTCTTGAGTTGTTCCGGAATTGGAGAGCACAACAGCAGCATCATCAGACGTTATCATACCTAAATCTCCATGTGCCGCATCTGTAGGATGAACAAATAATGACGGAACGCCTATACTTGACAGCGTAGATGCAATTTTTTTTGCTATTAGTCCGGATTTTCCAACGCCTGAAAATATCACCCTGCCCCTGCAACTGTATATAATATCTATCGCTTTCACA
>JALTDM010000196.1 GCA_027074135.1 Bacteroidales bacterium | reverse complement strand
GACACCCAAGATTCTCTTTACAACTTGTGTGAGGGAGATTATATTGCCACTATAACAGATGTTAACGGCTGTAGTGATACTTTGGCACTTCATGTGGCAAATGAGCATCACGAAGCGCACATAGACGTGTGGAGCGACACAAATAATGTCTATCCCGGTACGGAAGTTCATTTGTATGCAACAGACAGTACGGGATTCCAATATGAATGGTCACCTCCCGAAGGTATGACGGGTGCAAATTCTTCAAATCCTGTTGTGCATCCCAATACAACGACTAGTTATATGGTGTATGCAACAGATCCTGACGGATGTATTGCCATAGACACGCTTGTAATAAAAGTTAGAGAGGTCGTTTGCGGTGAACCGTATATATATATTCCCAATGCTTTTTCACCTAATGGGGATGGGAAAAATGATGTGCTTTATGTATATGCAAACCCTGCTCTTATTACCGATATACATCTTATGATTTTCGACAGGTGGGGAGAGTTGGTTTTTGAAACAACAGACTTGAATACAGGTTGGGACGGAACATATAAAGGCAAAAAACTTGATCCTGCTGTTTTTGTTTATTACTTGGAGGCTACTTGCATAAATCAAGAAAAATTTGTTAAAAAGGGGAATATCACTTTGTTGAAATGAGAAAGCCGCTTGTTTTCATATTATTACTTTCTATTTTTGTGGTGAGATTGTATTCGCAGGATATTCACTTTTCACAAAATGATGCCATACCACTTTATCTTACCCCTGCATCAGCCGGAGAAGATTGCGAATACCGTGTTTTTTTTAATCATAGGAACCAATGGGCTTCGGTAACTGTACCTTATGTAACTTTTTCTGCGGCGGCCGATAAGAGTTTTGAAAATGTTAAATTTCTCGGCGGACGTGATGCGGGTGCAGGCATAATTATAAGCAATGATAAAGCAGGTGACGGAGAATTTACTACAACCAGAATAGACTTGCTTGGTGCATACAAATTAGACTTTAAGAATACCTTAATAAAACATTTGTCTCTCGGAGTATCTTTGGCTTATTCCAGGTCCAGCATAATTTTTTCAAAGTTACATTTCGGAAATCAATTCAACGGAGACAGGTTTGATCCTGATATAGCACCTAATGAAAATTTTGAAAACGATGCTTTCGGGTTCGTTGATTTTGCAATAGGAACTTATGGAAAGATGAATGTTTACGGTTATCCTGTGAATGCCGGCTTCTCTTTTAATCATATAAATAAACCGAAACAGAAATTTTACGGAGAAAGTGATGCAAATCTTTATTCACGCTTTAATTTTTTTCTGGAGCCGAGGGTGCGATTGAATGAGTCTAATACACTTTTTCCTTCGTTTTATTGGTATCGTCAAGGTAAATTGTCCGAATACGATTTAGGGTTTATTTGGCGGTATTCGCTGCCTAGTATGGTTGTGTCAAATGTTTATTTGGGAGGCTGGATGAGGCTTAGAGATGCCATTATCTTAAAACTGGGTGTTGATTATACAAATGCCACTATTGCAGTTAGTTACGACATAAATATTTCAAAGTTGAAAATTGCCAGCGGAGGACGAGGCGGAATAGAGATATCGCTTATTTACAGATTTTGTAAACCGCCCGAACCTGATAAAAATACGATTAAACATTATTGTCCGGAATTTATGTAATGTATTATTATGAATAGACTAATTCTTTTTTTGTTGTTTTGGGTAAGTATTAAAAGTTTTGCCCAGCAAAATGTTAATATCTCCGAAGGTTCTGTTTTTGACGGAGAACCGTATATTTTATATAATGATAAAGAGCCGGGACAAATAGTTGTAGCTTGGATTGGGTATAAATTTAATAACGCGTTAGTGATAAAATATCGATTTTCAAATGATTACGGCACAACTTGGAGCGAAACAAAGTTTATTCCGCATGTTCAGTCGGACTATACTTCTGCCGATCCTTCTATGGCTATTGACAAAAACGGGAGAGTCTATTTTTGCTACATAGACCACTCACAAGATTTGGATTCGGGAGGAGTTTATGTTGTTTATACGGACGATGGCGGAAATACCTTGAGCACGCCTTACAAAGCAATTGATGCTTATGATGTTCCGGGAGAATTTCCTGTGGACAGACCTTGGATTGCAATAGATACTGTGGGTACGGGTATTTATATTACAGTTAAGCCTGTATATTGGGATGAATTACCCAATCGTCCTTATTACATAAAGGGAAATTATGAGACTTGGACTTGGGGTGCTTTGAAGGTACTAGACGGCGGAGGTTTTGAAGTTGGAAATTATATAGCAAATCCGGCAGCTTCACCGTGTATTTCTTCAAGCGGTCGGTTTTTTGCAGTTTATCCTTCATATTTGCCTTCAACTTATATTTACCCAAGGTATGTTTTGGCAAAATTAGAAGCAAATGATTCTATATCTTACAGTGCTGTATGTGATGTGTCAAGTCCCGTAACCGATACTCTGGCAAAACGAGGCACAAATTTGTGTGTTGACCCAATAGATTCTTGTCATTTGGCATTTATTTTTGAGCAGGAAATATATGGAGACGCCGATGTTTTTTATACGGAAAGTAATGATTGTGGCAATACTTGGACAGAACCCGTAAGAGTAAATGATGATGAACAAGGTAATGGTAAGATGCAAGATTTGGCATGGGGAGCATTCAACGAAAAAGGTGATTTTGTGGCTGTGTGGCGGGACAGGAGAAACGGTACGGACGGATACCAATCTGATTTTGACATTTATTGTGCTTTCAAAATCAAAGATTCTACAGGTTTTTCTGAAAATGTGAAAATAAACGATGAAACTTTGCCTTTTGACACAATCTTGAATAAAAACGGAAACGACTTTTTGTCTGTAACATACAGAAGTGATACTGCTTATGTTGTTTGGGGTGATGTGCGTACAGGAAGTTTGAATATATTTTTTACAAAAGTAAATGCAAAAAATCTGTCAAATCAAACGCAAATACTTGCAACTGACCAACTTCCGGTGTTTTATCCCAACCCTACAAAAAATTATTTGTATGTAAACAATATAGCAGCAGTAACATCAGTTAAAATTTATAATGCTGTCGGTAAGTTTGTTGCAGAAAAGGAAATTAAAAGTAAAGTTCTTGATATTTCTTTTTTGAAAAAGGGGATTTATTTTTTTGAAGCGGAAGGCAAAATGCAAAAGGTTGTTGTAAAGTAGAGTAAAAACACATTTCATTTTTTTGTAAGTTTGCAGCCTAAAGAATTTAAGTAATGAAAGAAAAAATAGAAAAATACCTGGAAGAAGTTGCAAGTTTTTCACCTGCAAATATGGAGGAAATAGAACAGTTCAGGATAAAATTTTTAGGTAAAAAAGGTGTTATAAACGACTTGTTTGCAGAATTTAAAACCATTCCACCCGAACAAAAAAGGGATGTGGGTAAAATCCTGAATACTTTAAAGCAAGAAGTACAAAAAAAGATAAATGAGCTGAAATCTGCTTTCGCAGAAGCCGAGCAGAAACATTTTGACAAAGATTTGTTTTTGCCTGTTGATACAACCTTAGGGTCCAGACATCCGATTTCGCTTGTCCGAAACGAAATACTTGATATTTTCAAAAGGCTGGGCTTTAATGTAAGTGAAGGTCCTGAAGTGGAAGACGATTGGCATGTCTTTTCGGCATTGAACTTCCCACCTGAACACCCGGCAAGAGATATGCAAGATACATTTTTTGTTACTGATGATATTTTGCTGCGTACACATACTTCATCGGTGCAAGTGAGGGTAATGGAAAAAGAAAAACCGCCTATCCGTACAGTATCCCCCGGCAGGGTTTACCGTAATGAAGCGATATCAGCAAGGGCCCACTGTATTTTTCACCAAGTAGAAGGTTTGTATATTGATAAAGGTGTATCTTTTGCCGATTTGAAGCAAACCCTTTTGTATTTTGCCAAAGAAATGTTTGGTGAAAAGACTGATATAAGACTTAGACCTTCTTATTTCCCGTTTACAGAACCTTCGGCAGAAATGGATATATCATGCAAAATTTGCGGCGGTAAAGGTTGTAATGTATGTAAATATACAGGTTGGCTGGAAATTTTGGGGTGCGGAATGGTAGATCCGAATGTACTTGAACTAAACGGCATAGACAGCAAGACATATACGGGCTTTGCTTTTGGTATGGGAGTTGAAAGGATTGCAATGCTGAAATACGGCATAAAGGATTTGCGTTTATTCTTTGAAAACAATATTGATTTCTTGAAGCAGTTTGAAACAGAACTTTGAAAATGTGTTAATTATTTAATTTGTTAATTAGCTATTTTCGATTAAAAGTGTCAGTCACACTCTTTAATTCTTCCTAAAGGGAGAAAAATACGTTTCTCTCTTTAGGGGAGATACGGTGGGTGATAAAAAAATAAAAATATGAAAAAGCTTTCCTTTATATTTTTTGCATTGGTCTTGACAATTCATGCTTTTTCGCAATCTAAAAAAGTTAAAATTGTTACGACCGAAGGTACTATTATAGTTAAGCTATATGATGATACTCCGTTGCATAGGGATAATTTCTTGAAACTTGTAAAATCACATTATTACGACAGTTTGCTTTTTCACAGGGTCATAAAAAATTTTATGATTCAGGGAGGTGACCCATTTTCCAAGAATGCAAAGCCGGGAAGCAGACTAGGGTTAGGCGGACCTGGATATACAATTCCTGCCGAAATTCGCCCGAATCATTTCCACAAAAGAGGAGCTTTGGCTGCGGCAAGGGAGTCTGATGATGTAAATCCCGAAAGAAGATCTTCGGGGTCGCAATTTTATATTGTTCAAGGCAGAAAATACACTGTAGAGGAATTGAATAAATTGGAAAAGAGGTTGAAAGCAATACACCGGAATGACTTAATAATGAAGTTTTTGACAGAGAAGAAAAATCAAGCTTACAGAGACACATTAAAATCTCTTGCAAAAGCCAAGAATACTGAAGGAATAATAAAATTCAGGAATAGAATATACAAATTGGCTTTGAAAAAATATCATCAAAAACCTTTCGAATTTACGGCAAAACAAAGAAAAATTTATACAACAATCGGAGGTGCTCCACATCTTGACGGGCAATACACTGTTTTCGGAGAAGTGATAAAAGGCATGGATGTAGTTGATAAAATAGCAAATGTTAAAACGGATATTTATAATCGCCCGCTCAAAGATGTAAGAATTATTAAGATGGAGGTAGTGCAGTAAGTGATAGAAGCTTGTAAATGAATAAATTATTGGTAATAATATTAGGTTTTTTACCGGCTTTTGTTTTTGCACACTTTAATCCTGATAGTTTAAAAGAAAAACTATATACTGCTTCTCCTGAAATAAAAATTAAGATTTTAGAGTCTTTATCAGAGTATTATAAAGAAAAACAAAATTTTCCCGAAGCAATACAATTTTCTAAAGAATTGGCTGAACTTTATGAGAAAAAGGGAAATTTTAAGAAAGCATGTGAGTTTTTTAATAGAATAGCTGCATTTTATTTTCAGGAGGGAAACTATACATTAACATTAAAAAATTTTTTGAAGTCGTTAAAATTTGCGAAAAAAATAAATGATACTATTCTTATTTCAAGGGCTTTTAATAATATAGCAAGTACTTATCTAAGGTTGAATGATTTGGTTAAGACGAGAGAATATTTAATTAAGGCTAAAGAATTAGTTGATACAACAAAATACAGCAAACTCACAATCAGTATATATAATAACTTAGCATTACTCTACAGGGCACGAGGGGAGTATGAATTATCTTCATATTATTTTAATTATATTTTAAAACTTATTGGAAATAAGAATGATAAGGAAACCATACAGGTGTATACAAATCTTGCGATGAATTTCAATGATAATCATCAATATGATAAATCTGAAGAAGTTTTATTTAAAGCCTTAACAATTTGTGACAGGTATGGACTTAAGTATGAAAAAGCAAATTTATTGATTATACTTATTGACTTTTATTTAGATCAAAATAAATTGGATCCTGCACTTTATTATATAAAGAAAGGACTTGAACTAACTAAAGAAATTTCTGCTAAGGATGTAGAGAAATATATGTTGCAACAATACATCAAATATTTTTCAAGAAAGTATAATTCCGAAATTTTCGATGTTTTTGTAAAATACAAAACTATTGCAGATTCATTGTTTAATAAACGTGTTTATACAGAGGTTGCAAAAATAAACTCAGAGCTTGAATTTGAAAAGACACAGAAAGAGTTGAATTTGTTAAGATATAAAAGCGAGAAGCAAAAGTTAAAAACAAGGATCTTTTTCCTTTCAACAGTTATTTTGTCTTTTGCTGTTTTGTTTATAATTATTTTATTTTTTTATAAAAGGTTGAAACGTAAATCAGAAAATAAACTTATTGAAAAAACTATAGAATTAAATAAATTATCTAATAATAACAAATCTAAACAAGTTGTTTTGACGGAAAATGATAAAAAAACTTTGAGAAAATATCAAAGCTCACCGCTTTCTAAAGAACAAAAACAAGGTATAAAATTTTTAATTGAAAAAACATTACGTGAAAAACAATTGTTTTTAAATCAGGATTTTACAATAAATAAATTGTCCAAAGAAATTAATGTTGGCAGAACTTACATTTCGCAAGTGATAAATGAATGTTATGGGAAAAATTTCAATTCATTTATAAATGAATTGAGAGTAAACTATGCAATATCTATAATGAGAAAACCTGAAAACTTTTCATTATCAATAGAACAAATAGCAGAAATGTCAGGTTTCAATTCAAGGACTGTTTTTGATAGAGTTTTTAAAAAAAATGTTGGTGTAACCCCGAGTATTTTTATGAAAACACTAAAAAGAAATTCATAAATGGATACATTGTAAAAAATAGATTGTGGTATAAGTTGCTTATTATTAAAAACTTGCCTTTGGGTGCTTCACGGATGTATTTTTACAAAAATCTTATGCTTCCCTACTAAAAATCGTGTGTGCATAAAAAGTTACTTTTGTTAAAGTTCTAATAAAAAATTTTTATGTCATGAAAAAGTTAGTTAATTTAGTTATTTTAGTTTTTTCGGTAATTACGCCTTTACTTGGGCAAGAGATTCCAAGTTTTGATTATTCTCAAATTTATATTTATCCGCAGAATGATCCATGGGATGGTTCCAGTGGCTCTATTTTAGACCCTGCGAATATGTATTATAATTCATACTCTGATAGTTATGATATTACTTATGTGCCGGTTGTTAGTTCAAATTCTATTTATATCGGTAGTGGTGAAGGAATTTTGTTTTCTATTTATGTGCCACCTTATGTTTCTACTTTGAGAATATCTTTTAATGGCTCAACTGCGGCTACTCAATATTGCAGGGTTGCAGTTATTTCAGAAATACCTGCTGATAGCAATCAAATTCCAACAGCATATCAAGCAGGAGATGTTCCGGATGGGTTGTGGTTTTGGAAAGGTGTAGGAGACAGAACTTTAACTTATGATAGAGATACGACTTCTTCATTTTTTGAAACAGGATCAATAGTAAATATATCATTTTATAATGGTGCAAATGTAGATACGAATTATGATGGCAATCCGGATGGAAACTTGCAAGCTATATATGATTTAGGTAGTTTTAATGTTGCTTGGGGTATAAGTCCAGAGGATTCGTTAAATTATGTTAATTGGGCGCATGGCATAGTAACTGCTAATAGTAATGTTTTTATAAATAACGATATTATGATTTATCCTAATCCTGCTACGAACTTTATAAATGTAGAAAATGTAAAACAATATAAAACTATTAGAATTTTTAATGTTGGTGGAGAGCTAATAAAAACAATTAACAATAAGAATAATCATATAGATATATCTACTTTGAATTCAGGTGTTTAT
>JALTDM010000195.1 GCA_027074135.1 Bacteroidales bacterium | reverse complement strand
CACACTTGTACGGCAGGTGCTTTTAATGCTATGGCTGCAGGTATAGACAGAACTGAGGCAGCAGGTATTTGGCGTAGAGGCGAAACTTGGTTCAGAGTACCCGAAACTCTTAAAGTTACACTTCACGGTAAATTACCTAAAGGTGTGTATGCTAAAGACATATCTTTGTGGATAATCGGCATGATAGGCTCTGCAGGAGCAAATTATATGTCTATTGAATATCACGGTGAAGGTGTTAAATCACTCGGTATTTCCGAAAGAATGACAATTGCCAACCTTGCTTCGGAAATGGGAGCAAAAAATGCGGTTTTTCCGCCTGATGAGGTATTGGCTGATTTTTACGGAGTATCTGTTGATGAATTGAACGGTGTATGGGCTGATACGGATGCAACTTATGCCAAAGAAATTGAATTGAACCTTGATGATTTGTTTCCTGTTGTAGCAGCTCCTCACCATGTGGATAATGTGAAAGCATTAAGTGAAGTTGTTGGAGTTCCTATTAATGAGGTGTTTATAGGAACTTGTACCAATGGTAGAATAGAAGACTTGAGGGAAGCAGCTGCAATTCTCAAAGGAAAAAAAGTAAAAGAAGGCGTGCAACTTATCGTTACTCCCGCATCACAAGAAATTTATTTGCAAGCAATAAAAGAAGGAATTGTCGAAACCTTTATTAAAGCGGGCGGAAATGTACTAACGGCTTCTTGCGGTCCTTGTCTTGGTACGGGTCAAGGAATTCCCGGTGATGGATTTAATGTTGTTTCTACCGCAAACAGGAATTTCCTCGGTAGAATGGGTAACAAAAATGCCAGCATTTATCTTGCATCTCCTGCAGTTGCAGCTTATTCCGCAATAAAAGGTTATCTTGCTGACCCGAAAGAAGAACTGTTAGGTATTAAGCCTTCCGGTAAGGAAGTTTTTCCGTACAAAATGGAGCAAAGTAGTACGATTGTTATTCCCGAAAACGAAAACAGGCGAATAAACGGTGTGTGGAATTACAAGGATGTTGATAACCTTAACACTGACCAAATGTTTGCGGGTAATTTGACTTATAAAGTGTTGAGTTCCGATCCTGAAGCGATTATTCCGCATTTGTTTGCAGGTTTTGATGTAAATTTTGCAAAGAATGCACAAACGGGCGATATAATTGTTGCAGGCGAAAACTTCGGGTGCGGAAGTTCACGCGAACATCCTGCAGTAGGTTTGGCACATATCGGTATTAAGGCGGTAATTGTTAAGTCGGTAAACAGGATTTTTTACCGTTCGTCCATAAATCAAGGTTTGTTGCTTATAGTACATCCGCAAGTGGTAGAAGAATATCAGCCGGGCTATAAAATTGACATTGATTTCTCGAAAGGTGAAATTTATATGAACGGTAAAACATACAAGTTTGAGCCGCTGCCTGACAAATTGCTTGAAATCATTGAAAGCAAAGGGCTTGTAAATTGGATTGTTAAGCATCAAAATTAAAAAGGTTAAACAATAAAACAATAAGAAGATGGCAGGGCAGAAGTCCTGCTATTTTTTATGAAGTTTTTTTCAGTTTTTCTATATACTATCCAAAAAAGTGGAAGTGAGGTTTCTTGAAATTATTTTTTGTTTGTAAATAAAAAATTATTCTCCGGAGAACAAATTAATAAGTTTTCTGTAAGAAGTAAGCACATTAGCTCGTGATAGAAAGCCCAAATATTTGCCGTTTTTTACAACGGGAAGGTTGTAGTGCCCTGTGGTGTTGAATTTGTTTATTACTTCTTCCATATTATCGTTGTCAATATCAACGATTTCATTTTCTTTTAGTTTTAGCATAACATCTTTTGCCCTTACTTTATCGTAATACTCAGGGTTAAACATAATTTTTCTTATATCATCCATTACAACAATACCTTCTAGATTGCCGTTATCATCAAGAACAGGAAAAAGATTACGAGTTGATTGTTCCACTTCTTTATTTATTTGTCTTAGTGTATAATTGCTTTTTATTGTTCTGAAATTTGTTTCAAGCAATTCTTCGATTTCCAGCATTTGAAGTGCAGACTTATCTTTATTATGGGTGACTAGTTCTCCGCGTTTTGCAAGTTGGTAAGTATAGATTGAATATTTATTGAAAATTCTAACAATAAAAAATGATGTTGCACTTACTATCATTAATGGTAAAAACATATTGTAACTGCTTGTTATCTCAGCAATTAGAAATATACCTGTAAGTGGGCCGTGCAATACTCCAGAAATCATTCCTGTCATTCCTAGTAATGCAAAAATAGTCGGGTCAAAGTGCGTTCCCAGAAAGTGGTTTGATGCCAATGCAAAGCCTAGTCCAAGATGAGAACCCACAAACAGTGTCGGAGCAAATACACCTCCAATGCCTCCTGCCGAGAAAGTTAATGTCATTGCTACAACCTTGAATAAAACTACTCCTAAAATTATTAGTAGCACAATACTAAAGTTTGAATTAAGGTTATAAAAGAATGTTTTTTCGAATAAGTGCATATAATCCCCATTCAATGCAGAGTTTATAGATTCATAACCTTCACCATATAAAGCAGGAAAAATAAGTATAACAATACCTAGAAAAATAGTTCCTATTGGTAAGCGGTAATACCATTTTTTTAAGTATCCTCTGAAAAATCGTGTAATACTTACATAAGTTTTAAAATAATATAAGCTAAAAATACCACTAAAAACTGCTAAAAGAATAAAATACGGTACATGATTATAGTTTAAGTGATAGTTGATGTTAACAGGATATAAAACATCTTTTCCTAATAGAGCAAAAGAAGTTAATACTGATGTTGAACTTGAAAGTAATAAAGCCATCAAAGAAGTTAAATTCAAGTCAAGCATTATTATTTCCAGCACATAAACAATACCCGTAATAGGTGCTTTAAAAATTGCAGACATTGCTGCTGTACTTGCCGCTCCAAGTAATATGAGAGTGTCTTTGTAGCTTAGTTTGAGTAGTTTGGCTATGTTTGACCCCCAACCTGCACCTGTTGCAACGGTTGGACCTTCAAGACCAACAGAACCTCCGAATCCAACTGTTAAAGAACTTGTGATTATTGATGAGTACAAGTTATGTGAATCCATTATACCATTTTTACGTGAAATTGCGTGCAAAACCGTAGGAATTCCATCACCAACCCATTTTCGTAACAGATATCGCATGAAAAATACTGAAAGTGTAATACCTATAGCAGGTAATATAATAAACAAGAGATTTCCATAATTTATTGAAAATGAACTTGTTAGTAGTGTTCTTATGAGATGTACAAGGTTTTTTATAAGTGCTGCAATTACGCCTCCAAGCAATCCGATAAAAATGCTCAGGATATAAATAAAGTTTTTATCGCTAATATTTTTAATACGCCATACGTTGAACTTTTCAAAGGGTGAGAAATGCATATCCATTAAAATTATTTGCTCAAAAAATTTTTTTAATTTTCATCACAAATTTAATATTTTATTTTAATAATGTTTAATAAAATTGTTTTGTATGCAGGTTATTCTTATTCTTCACTAAAGAGATTGATGAGTTTTCGATATGATGTTAGAACATTTGCGCGGGATAAAAAGCCAAGATATTTATCATCTTTTACTACCGGAAGGTTATAATTACCGGTTATGTTGAATTTATTGACAACATCTTCCATATTATCTTCATCTATATCTACTATTTCTTTTTCATTAAGTTTTACCATTACATCTTCGGCTAATACTTTATCGTAATATTCGGGTTTACACATTATTTTCCGTATGTCTTCCAACACAACAATACCCTCTAACTTACCTTCATCATCAAGAACAGGAAATAAATTACGTGTTGATTTTTCAAATTCTTTAACTAATTGCCCTAATGTAAAATTCCTTTTTACTGCTCTAAAATTTGTTTCCAACAATTTTTCTATTTCAAGCAATTGTAACGCAGATTTATCTTTATTATGAGTAATAAGTTCTCCACGTTTAGCCAATTGATATGTGTATATAGAGTATTTATTGAAAATACGGACAAATAGAAAAGTTAATGCACTTACAATCATCAATGGTAAAAACATTTTGTAACTGCTTGTTACTTCGGCAATTAAAAACATACTTGTTAGTGGCCCATGCAGCACACCAGAAATCATTCCTGTCATTCCAAGCAAGGCAAAAATTGTAGGGTTGAGATTAGTACCCAAAAAGTGATTTGAAGCTAAGGCAAACAGTAAGCCGAGATGTGCACCTATAAATAGGGTAGGGGCAAAATCACCTCCTACGCCTCCTGCCGTAAAAGTGATTGTCATTGCTACCACTTTCAACAATACAATTGCTAACAGTACCAACAATACCACATCAAAATTTGTATGATAACCGTAATAAAATGATTTTTCAAACAAATGAATGTAATCACCATTCAGTGCAGAGTTTATAGATTCGTAACCTTCTCCGTATAATGCAGGAAATAAGAAAATAATAATACCTAACAAAATTGTTCCAACCGGAAGACGAAAATACCAAGTTCTAAATTTTTTAAAAAAGTCATTTATTTTTACATAAACTTTGAAGTAATATAAGCTGACAATTCCACTAATCAATGCAAGCAAAATATAATATGGAATATTTGAATAATCCATTGTATATGAGACAGTAATAGGATAAATAACGTCTCTCCCAAAAATTAAGTAAGATGTTAAAACAGCTGTGGAACTTGCAAGTAATAATGCAAGTAGTGAAGTAAAATTTAGATCAATCATCATTATTTCCAGGACGAAAATTATTCCGGTTATAGGGGCTTTGAAAATAGCAGCCAATGCTGCTGTACTTGCTGCTCCGATAAGTAAAACAGTGTCTTTGTATTTTAGTCTGAAAAGTCTTGCAAGGTTTGATCCATAGCTTGCTCCGGTAGCAATTGTAGGACCTTCAAGTCCGACAGAACCTCCGAAACCTACAGTAAGGGCACTTGCAATTATATAAGCATAAAGGTTGTAGGTGTCCATTATACCGCCTTTGCGGGAAATGGCATACAGCACTTTAGGTATACCATGTCCCAACCAGTTTCTTAAAACATATCGAATAAAAAGTACTGTAAGCGTAATTCCAATAGCAGGATAAATAATGAACATATAATTTCCGTATTCTATTGAGAAGTGACCTGTGAGTAAGTTTCTAACAATATGTACAGAGTCTTTTATTATTGCAACTACTATGCCACCAATAATACCGGTAAGTATGCTTAAAATGTAAATAAAATTTTTGTCACTAATATTCTTTAACCGCCAAAGATTGAAAGAGTTAATAATTTTTTTTGTTTTTATATTCATTTTTACCCTTTACTTATAGTGGCTGCGATTTTAAATATACAAGCTGACAAAAATTATGTTTTTTAACATATAATCAATTTTTAGGCTTTTTAATTTCCAAATGCAATTCTTTTAATTGTTCGGGGCTTACAGGTGAAGGTGAATCAAGCATAATATCCCTTCCGGCATTGTTTTTGGGAAATGCTATTACATCCCTTATGCTGTTTGTACCCGCAAAGAGCGCTACAATCCTGTCCAACCCGAATGCAATACCTCCGTGAGGCGGAGCTCCGTAGCGGAATGCGTTGATGATGAAACCGAATTTTTCTTCAATTTCATCTTCTGATAAATTCAATGCCCTGAACATCTTTTTTTGCACTTCGGCATCATGTATTCTTATTGAGCCTCCTCCAACTTCAACTCCGTTGAGCACCATATCATAGGCGTTTGCACGCATCTTACCCGGATCTGTATCAAAAAGCTCTATGTCTTCTGGCACGGGTGAAGTAAACGGGTGGTGCATTGCCACAAAGCGTTGGTCTTCGTCGTCCCATTCAAACAGCGGGAAGTTTACCACCCATAGCGGAGCAAACTTACTGTGGTCAATCATTTCAAAATATTCTGCCACATGCAGTCTTAATTTGCCAAGCTGAACAAGTGTTTCTTGCTTGTTGCCTGAGAGAATAAGAACCAAATCGTCCGGCTGAGGCTTGTCTTCCATTTGTTCGAAAACGGCTTTCCAGTCGTTGTTTGTGTAGAATTTGTCGATGCTACTTTTGATAGTGCCGTCTTTGTTGTATTTGGCATAAACTAGCCCTTTTGCACCTATTTGCGGTTGCTTAACAAAGTTTGTAAATTTATCCAGAACTTTTCGTGAAACTCCGGCTTGATTTTTTACCACAATTCCGCCGATGTATTCGCTGTCGTCAAATACTTTAAATCCTTTGCCTTTTATTAAGTCTGTGAGGTCATTTATAAGCATTTCAAAACGAATGTCGGGCTTGTCGGAGCCGTATTTTTCCATTGCATAATCGTATGTCAGACGCGGAAACTTGTCTATCTCAACATTCATTACTTTTTTGAGCAAGTGTTTCATCATTCCTTCAAACATGTTCAGCACATCTTCTTGCTCTACAAATGCCATTTCGCAGTCAATTTGGGTAAATTCAGGTTGGCGGTCTGCTCTGAAGTCTTCGTCTCTGAAGCATTTCACTATCTGAAAATAACGGTCGTAGCCTGCTATCATCAAAAGTTGCTTAAATGTCTGCGGTGATTGTGGCAGCGCATAAAAACTACCAGGGTGCAGCCTTGACGGAACAATAAAATCTCTAGCGCCTTCGGGTGTTGATTTGATGAGGTAAGGTGTTTCAATTTCAAAAAATCCGTGTTTGTCAAAGTAATTTCTAACTTCTTTTGCCACGCGGTAGCGAAGTGCCATATTTCTTTGTAATTCTGGCCTTCGTAGGTCAAGGTAGCGGTATTTGTATCTTAATTCTTCGCCTCCGTCGGTGTTGTCTTCAATTGTAAAAGGTGGAACCTCTGACTTGCTGAGGATTTTCAGTTCCGTAACAAAAATTTCTATTTCACCTGTAGGCAATTCAGGGTTTTTTGAATATCGCTCAATAACTTTGCCTGTTACTTGAATTACATATTCCCGGCCAAATGATTTGGCTGTATTTAAAATGTTTTCGTCTGTTTTGCCTTGTTCAAAAATAAGTTGGGTTATGCCGTAACGGTCTCTGATGTCTATCCAAATCATTTTGCCTTTGTCCCGTATTCTTTGTACCCAACCGGCAAGTGTAACGTTTTTTCCTTTGTCTGACAATCTTAATTCTCCGCAAGTGTGTGTTCTGTACATAACAATAGGTTTATAGCATTTTCAAAAATGATACTTCTTTTGGTGTGAGGTGTCTCCAGTAACCTCGTTTCAATCCTCTCTTGGTTAATCCCGCAAATTTCACTCTATCAAGTCTTTTTACTTTGTATCCGAGATGCTCCATCATTCTACGGACTATACGGTTTCTGCCGGAGTGAATTTGTATAATTATCCTGCTTTTTTCATCAGGGTCAACATAGCTGGCAGCATCAACCGAAATATATCCGTCGTCCAAATCAAAACCCTCAACCAATTTATCAAAATCAGAAATTTTAAAGTTTTTGTCAAGTGTTACCACATATACTTTTTCAATATTGTGTGACGGATGTGTGAGTTTTTTAGCAAGCTCACCGTCATTTGTAAACAGCAGGAGTCCTGTTGTATCTTTATCAAGTCTTCCTACGGGATAAACACGTTCTTTGCAGCATTTTTCTATTAGTTGCATCACTGTTTTTTGAGCATGCGGATCTTCTGTTGTAGTTGTGTAGCCTTTAGGTTTGTTTAGTAGCACATACACCTTTTTTTCTGGTTTGATACGTTCGCCGCCGAATCTAACATCATCCCAAGGGTTTACTTTGTATCCGAGTTCTGTTATTACTTTACCGTTTACAGTAACCACTCCTGCTTGAATATATTTGTCAGCTTCCCTGCGGGAGCAGATGCCTGCATTGGCAATAAACTTGTTGAGCCTTAGTTTTTCATCTTCAGGTTTTACCTTGGTGTATTTTTTAGATTTTTTTGAAAATCTGTCTTTTTCCCATTTATTGTTTTTATATGTGTTGAATTTACTGTCTTTTCTAAAGTTTTCCTTTGTTGTTTTTTGTTCAAATTTTTTGGAAGGACTTTTTTTATAATTAGGTTTTTTTGTCCTGTTTTTCATTGTTTTAATTGTTTTTAAGTGTGTAAATTACATTAAAATGTCTTCGAGCTTAGTAAAAAGCCTTCTCGGAGAAGCGTTTTCATATAGAATCTTATATACGGTTTCAGCAAAATCCAATTCCGCATTAAGAGTTTGGTTTATTTCATAAATACTTTTTGCATTGTAGTATCCTTCGGCAATCATACTCATTTCCATTTGTGCAGCCCTTACAGAATAACCTTTTCCTATCATTGCTCCGAAAGTACGGTTACGGCTAAACGGAGAATAAGTAGTTACTACCAAATCGCCCAAATACGGCGAAGTAAGAAGGTTGCGGTCGTTTATGTGTAATTTTGTGAGGAAATTGTGAGTTTCTTGTGCAGCACGGGTAAAAAGTATTGCAATAAAATTGTCGCCGTATCCCATACCGTGTGCCATACCTATTCCTATTGCATAAATATTTTTAAGCACTGCAGCATATTCAATACCGAGCACATCGTCGGTATAGCGGGTGTGTAAAAATTTTTTGATTCTGAACATTCTGCAAAGCCTGTTTCCTAGCCTTTTGTTCAGAGTGCCGAGAGTAAGGTAAGTTTTCTTTTCCAAAGCAATTTCTTCGGCGTGTGACGGACCTGCTACAACTATTATGTTTTCTTTCGGCACATACATTTCTTGTGTAAAGTATTGGAAAATAGAGAGATTCTTGTCTGTGAGCAGTCCTTTAATTGCCGAAACAATATATTTTTCGCGCCATATTTTGGGTTCTACTTCTTTTATTGTGTCCAACAAGAATGCAGAAGGTATAGCAAGTAAAATTACATCGGAATCATCAACCAATTCTTTTGCAGAAGTGTAAAAATCAATTTTTTTTACCTTAAGTTCAAGGTCTCTGAGATAGTTTGGGTTGCGCTTGTATTCTTTAATGAAATCAATATTTTCCTGTTTTCTCAACAGCCAATTAATGTTGTAGCGTTTGACTGTGAGAATATGCACTAAAGCAGTAGCCCAACTACCTGAACCTATTACTCCTATTTTAAATCTTCTAGCCACTTTTCAACTTCTTCTAATGTCGGATTTGTTAAATTCAGTTTATTTTTCTTATTGAAACCGCACAAATCTTGATGTAATTTGCCCGGCTTTATGTTTTTTAGTGCTTTAAGTGATTTTATGCCGATTTGCGGGAATACTTTAATCCATTCCGATGGTACTCCTGCTTCTTGCAATTTATCTACCAGCTCGTTAAGTTCAAATACAGTCCTGTCAGGCTTCATTTGCGGGAACAAAATCACATCTTGGATTGAATGTGAATCTGTTAGCAACATTGTGAGCCTGTCTATTCCAATTCCAAGTCCTGCAGTAGGCGGCATCCCGTATTCTATTGCTTGAAGGAAGTCTTCGTCGAGCATCATTGCTTCTTTATCGCCACGCTTTGCAAGGATGAGTTGTTCTTCAAACCTCTTTCGTTGGTCTATCGGGTCGTTAAGTTCGCTGTAAGCATTTGCTAGCTCCTTTCCGTTTACTATCACTTCAAACCTTTCTACAAGTCCGGGTTCGCTTCTGTGTTTTTTGGCAAGAGGCGACATTTCAACAGGGTAGTCCATTATAAATGTAGGTTGTATAAGATTTGGTTCCACCGTTTCGCCGAAAATCTCGTCTATAAGTTTACCCTTTCCCATTGTTTCGTCCACTTCTATGCCTAGGGTTTTTGCTGTTTTTCTTAATTCATCTTCGTTCATATTTGAAATGTCAATGCCTGTAAATTCCTTAATGGCATCATACATTGTGAGCCGTTTCCAGGGTGCTTTGAAATCAATTTCGTTTTCGCCGACTTTTACTTTTGTAGTTCCGTATAGTTGTTTGGTTATGTATTCTACCATTTGTTCCACAAGTTCCATCATCCAGATATAGTCTTTGTAAGCCACATACAACTCCATTTGGGTAAATTCAGGATTGTGGAACCTGTCCATTCCCTCGTTACGGAAGTCTTTTGAAAATTCATACACGGCAGGCAATCCACCTACGATTAACCTCTTTAGATACAGTTCGTTAGCTATACGAAGATAAAGGTCTATGTCAAGTGTGTTGTGGTGTGTTACAAATGGTCTTGCTGCGGCACCGCCGTAAATTGGTTGCAAAATGGGAGTTTCCACTTCCAAGTATCCTTTACTATTGAGGAAGTCACGCATTGAGTTTACTATCTTGGTCCTTTTGATGAAAACATCGCGGCTTTTCGGATTGAGAATCAAATCAAGGTAGCGTTGCCTGTATCTTTGTTCGGGGTCGGTAAAGGCATCAAACACTTTGCCGTCTTTTTCTTTTACAATAGGTAACGGTCTGATGGCTTTTGCAAGCATCTTAATTTCTGTGGCGTGTATGGTAATTTCTCCTGTTTGGGTAATAAACACAAAACCTTTAACACCAATAATATCACCTATGTCAAAGTGCTTTTTGAAGATTGTGTTGTACAATGATTTGTCTTCGCCCGGGCAAAGCGTATCACGTTTTATGTAAACTTGAATTTTGCCTGTGTGGTCTTGCAGTTCAATAAATGAAACTTTACCCATTATGCGGCGGGACATCATCCTGCCTGCAATGCTTATGTCTTGATAATTATTTTTTTGTTCGTCGTAGTTGTTTTTTATCTCTTCCGCAGTAACATTAACGGGATATGCTTCTGCAGGGTAGGGGTTTATGTTGTTTTGAATGAGAAACTCCAACGATTTCCTTCTTTCTATTTCCTGATCAGACATTTGGTGTGTTGTAATTATGTCCATTTTCGTAAACTTTTGTTGTTTGTAACTTGAATTTTCAAGCTTGCAAAGTTAATATTTTTTTCCGTATGAATAGTTGGGGATTGGAAGGGGAAATATTATTAATGTAATGCGAAATACTTTCACCCAATCGGGTCGGGGCAATATGGTTTGCGTTGGCACTTGTTGCAATGAAGTCCTAAAAAAATGTTGTCAAAGTATTCTGAAATTTCCTTTACAAAATCTTTATCGTCGGTAAAAATTCCCATTTCAAAATTGCGGCGGTGTTCGTTTTTCATTCCGAGTCCTGCACCTGTGAGGTTTGCAGAACCTGTATAAGCAGTTTTATTGTCTGTAACGATTATTTTTGAGTGGACACGCGGACACATCCTGCGGTCCATTTTTTTCCACAGCACAGGAAACTTGTCAAAACTGCTGCGGAAGTGCTCTCCCGGAAATTTGGCGTGTAGAAGTTTTATCGTTACACCTCTTTTTGCCAGTGTATTGAGCATTTCCAGATAAGAAATCACCATTCCGTTCGCGCTGATGTGCATATCTTTAATGTCGGCTGTAGCTATTTTTAGTTCGTGTTTAACTTTTAGTGTGGCTTTTATTACAATGTCGTAATGCTGTTTGTCTGTGATTATTTTTATCATATTTTGCAAATCTTACACAAGATTAAACGGTGATTTTTTATTAAAGTTGTAACTTTGCACGCAAAAATAAAGAAGTTATGGAATTGTCAACAAAGTATAATCCGGGTAATGTAGAAGATAAATGGTATGAGAATTGGTTGAAATACAAATATTTTCACTCCGAACCCGATGACCGCGAACCTTACACTATAGTAATCCCGCCTCCGAATGTAACCGGTGTACTTCATATGGGACACATGCTCAACAACACCATTCAAGATGTACTTGTCCGTTATCACAGAATGAACGGTAAAAATGCTTGCTGGGTGCCGGGTACCGACCATGCTTCCATCGCTACCGAGGCAAAGGTTGTGGCATATCTCAAACAACAAGGCATAGACAAAAATGAACTCACCCGCGAAGAGTTTTTGAAACATGCTTGGGCGTGGAAAGAAAAGCACGGAGGCATAATATTGGAACAGCTCAAAAAACTCGGTGCTTCATGTGACTGGGACCGCACAAAGTTTACAATGGACGAAGATTTGTCAAGGAGTGTAATACATGTATTTGTGGATTTGTTCCGCAAAGGCAAAATTTATCGCGGCATAAGGATGATAAATTGGGACCCGCAAGCACAAACCGCACTTTCTGATGAAGAAGTAATATACAAAGAGGTAAAGGGCAAACTATACTATGTAAAATACAAAGTGGAAGGCGAAGACGATTACATTGTTATCGCTACCACGCGTCCTGAAACAATCCTTGGCGATACGGCAGTGTGCGTAAATCCTAACGACGAAAGGTTTACTAAATATGTAGGCAAAAAGGTAATTGTGCCTATTGTAAACAGGAGTGTGCCTGTTATTGCCGACGAGTATGTAGATATGGAATTCGGAACTGGTGCTTTGAAAATCACACCTGCCCACGACATCAACGACTACGAGCTGGGACTTAAATACAATCTTGAAGTAATTGATATTTTCAATGACGACGGCACTTTGAACGAAAAGGCTACTTATTTTGTAGGTAAAGATAGGTTTGAATCGCGTGATTTGGTTGTTGAAAAACTTAAAGAAGATGGGTTGCTTGTCAAAGAAGAAGACTATGTGCACAGTGTAGGTTTCTCCGAAAGGACAGATGTGGTAATAGAACCGAAGATAAGTACGCAGTGGTTCCTTAATATGAAAGAATTGGCAAAACCTGCACTTGAGAATGTGCTAAACGGCAACATTAAGTTTCATCCTGCCAAGTTTGTAAACACTTACCGCCACTGGATGGAAAACATCAAAGATTGGTGTATTTCCCGCCAATTGTGGTGGGGACACCGTATACCCGCTTGGTACTTGCCTGACGGGTCGTATGTGGTTGCTCATGATGAAAAAGAAGCCTACGAACTTGCAAAAGAAAAAAATCCCGCTATCAAGCCGGAAGATTTAAGACAAGATGAAGATGTGCTCGATACTTGGTTTTCGTCGTGGTTGTGGCCGCTTTCGGTATTCAATGGCATTTTAGAGCCTGAAAATAAAGACTTCAAATATTATTATCCTACAGACGACCTTGTTACCGCACCCGAAATTCTTTTCTTTTGGGTGGCAAGAATGATAATGGCAGGCTACGAATATGCAGGCGAAAAGCCGTTTAAGAATGTTTACCTGACAGGAATAGTTAGAGATAAGTTGAGGCGAAAAATGTCCAAATCACTCGGAAATTCGCCTGACCCGCTCGATTTGATTGCAAAGTACGGAGCCGACGGAGTAAGGGTAGGTATGCTTTTCTGCTCACCCGCTGGAAATGATTTGCTTTTTGATGAAAGTTTGACCGAACAAGGACGAAATTTTGCCAATAAGATTTGGAATGCGTTCAGGTTAGTTAAATCTTGGCAAGTTGATGAAAGTGCCAATCAGCCTTCTTATGCTGCCGAAGCCGTGAAGTGGTTTGCCGAAAAACTAAAAGAACAAGCGGCGCTTATTTCTTCAAACATAGAAAAATACCGTATATCAGATGCACTGATGAATATTTATACACTTTTCCGTGATGATTTTGCATCGTGGCATCTCGAAATAATCAAGCCTGGAGCTGACAAGAAAATTGATTCTGATACATACAAGGCTACAATATCATTCTTTGAAGATTTGATGAAATTGCTGCATCCTTTTATGCCTTTTATTTCGGAAGAAGTATGGCACTTGCTCGGTGGCAGGGGAGAAGACGAAACAATTATGTTTGAACAGTATCCTAAAGGCGAAAGCTACGACGAAAGTATTATTAGCGGATTTGAAGAAGCAAAACAAATTGTAATGAATGTGCGTAATTTCCGCAAAGAAAACAATATACCGAACAAACAAGCCTTGAATTTACACTTTGACGAAAAAGGCAATTATAGCGGCAGGTTTACTAATGCAATAAGCAAACTTGCTAATCTTGAGGAATTTACACCTGTTGCATCAAAGCCGGGTAATTCCGTTTCGTTTATGGTCGGCGTAAATACTTTCTACATTGAAACTGGCGAAGGTGTGGTTGATGTAGAAAAACAAATAAACAAGCTCAAAGAAGAGTTGGAATATTACGAAGGCTTTTTGAAATCGGTTATGAAGAAATTGAGCAACGAAAAATTTGTAAACAACGCACCTAAACCTGTTGTAGAAAAAGAAATGAAGAAAAAGCTAGATGCCGAAACAAAAATAGAAAGCATCAAGCAACAGCTGGAACAATTGGGAGTGAAAATTTAGTGTGCTTGTTTGTTATAAATTATTAAATGAACGGGCTTCGGCCCGTTTTTTTGTTTTTTTCTTTCGAATGAAAATTCAACGGGATTGAATTATCATCCAATTAGGGAAATTATATAACCCTAAATTACGCATTAGAAAATTAAATCGTGATTAATTTTCTGTGGCTAAAGCCAAAAATTTTTAATGCAAATATTTTAACACCGCCTTAAAAGACGGTGCTAATCATATTATTTTTTCATTTTGCCGTCCGTCACCCATCTGTATTTACCCTCAAGAGTAGGAGCATTGTTTCCTCCTTTGAGAGCCTGTCCCGAATATGTTTGGTGAGATGATTAAGGAGGGTGATAGATAATAAAACTGGCATTAATCAGGTTATCGTTTGTTCGAAAATACCATTTTTGTATAGCCCTGCCTTTTAAGGTAGGATATGAAAAGTAATTCATCGTCAGGCTTTAGCCTTAGAACTTATCGTAATACTAAAAATTAAGAAGGAAATTTATTTTACCTTTTTTGTAAAGGACAGATTTTTTGAAAGTACTTGTTTGCCTGAAGTTAATAAGTTATGGGACTCGCTATTGCGTAATTTGGGCTAAATCTAAATTAACTACATTAGCAAATTAATTCATTAGTACATTAAAATTGATTTGCACTAAATTACTTATATTTGCAAGTCAAAATTTTGAATGAAAGAGTTATGAAAAGAACCGAAGTAAAAGAGATTTTGCTGAATACACCTGTAGGAAGCGAAGTAAATGTAAAAGGTTGGGTAAGAACAAGAAGAGGGAGCAAAAATGTAGGTTTTATTACATTGAATGACGGTAGTACGATAAATAATCTGCAAATTGTTGTTGAGGCAGATAATCCCGATTTTGACAAGTTGGAAAATATATACAGCGGAACAGCGATTTCCGTTGACGGTGAGGTGGTGGAATCTATCGGAAGCAAGCAAAGGGTAGAGCTAAAAGCAAAAAGAGTTGATATCCTTGGTAATGTCGATCCGGATAAATATCCGCTTCAACCCAAAAAACACTCTTTGGAGTTTTTGCGTGAAATTGCACATTTGCGTTTCCGCACCAATACTTTTAATGCCGTATTCAGAATAAGGCACGGTTTGGCTTATGCTATTCACAAGTTTTTCAATGACAGAGGATTTTATTACATACACACACCGATAATTACAGGCAGTGATGCCGAAGGTGCAGGTGCAATGTTTCAAGTAACCACTCTTGACTTGAACAATGTGCCTAAGACAGATGACGGAAAAGTGGATTACAGCAAAGATTTTTTTGCCAAAAAGACTAATCTTACGGTTTCAGGTCAGCTGGAAGCAGAACTTGCAGCACTTGCACTTGGTAAGGTTTACACATTCGGTCCTACTTTCAGGGCAGAAAATTCAAATACTACACGTCATTTGGCGGAATTTTGGATGATTGAACCCGAAATGGCATTTTACGACATCAATGATGATATGGATTTGGCGGAAGAAATGCTTAAATATTTGGTAAAATATGTTCTAAATAACTTCCCCGATGAATTGGAATTTTTGAGAAAAAGGCTTGCTGACGAAGAGAAAAATAAAAAGAAAGAAGAACGTTCGCAAGATTTGATTGAAAAGTTGAACAGTGTGATAGATGTAGAATTTGCCAGAATAACTTACAGCGAAGCATTTGACATATTGCGTAATTCAAAGCCTAACAAAAAAGGCAAATTTGAATTTCCTGTTAAGGAATGGGGTATAGACTTACAATCCGAACACGAAAAGTATTTGGTGGAAAAGCATTTCAAACGTTCTGTAATCATTACAGATTATCCGAAAGCTATCAAGGCTTTTTATATGAAGCAAAACGATGATGATAAGACTGTGAAGGCAATGGATGTACTTTTCCCCGGTATTGGAGAAATTATTGGAGGCTCACAGCGTGAAGAAGATTACGATAAGTTGTATGCAAGAGTAAAAGATCTTGGTATGGACGAAAGCGAACTGTGGTGGTATCTTGAAACCAGAAAATACGGAAGTGTGCCGCACAGTGGATTTGGACTTGGTTTTGAGAGACTTGTGCAATTTGTTACCGGAATGGGCAACATTAGAGATGTTATTCCGTTTCCAAGAACACCGAAAAATGCAGAATTTTAATTATAAATAGAAAATCTTTATAATTATGGAAGAAAAAAAGAATCCTGAAATAGTTGAGGATAAGGATAATATTGCGAATAACCCGGAAGGAAAAAAATGTAAAAAAGGCGGGATTTGGATTTTTTTAACGGTTTTGTTTTTGATTACATCTACAGTTTTAGGTTGGCTCTATATCCAATCCAGAAACGAAGTGAAAGTAGTGTATGTAGAACTTGACAAAACCAAAACGGAAAAGGCTTCTATTAAGAAAGAGCTTGAAAACATGTTACATCAGTATGATGATTTAAAAACAAACAATGAACAATTAAATACCCAAATAGAACAACAAAAGACTAAGATTCAGCAACTTTTAGATAATTTGGATAAAGTAAAAAAAGCGAGTTATTGGGAAATTCACAAGTATAAAAAAGAACTGGGAACATTGAGAAAAATACTAAAAAGTTATGTTCATCAAGTTGATTCGCTTAATACTATTAACCAAAAGTTAATGGCTGAAAATAAAGAGGTTAAAACTAATTACAAAAAGGTTGTAGGCGAAAAAGAAAATCTGGAAACCATTAAAAAAGAACTTGAAGAAAAAGTTGATGTTGCCAAGACATTGAGAGCTATTAATTTTAATGTGTCGGGATTGAATAAAAAAGGGAAGCCTAACAACAAGGCTAAAAAGGTGAAAAAAATACAAGTTTGTTTTACTATTGCAGAAAATAAAGTAGTGGAATCGGGTAATAAAATTGTGTACTTGAGAATAGCACGTCCGGATGGCAGTATTATAACTTCCTCCGAATATAATTTATTCGAATATCAGGGCAATAAGATTGCATATACTGCAAAGCGTGAAATAGAATATAACAATAAAGATACGAATATGTGTATTTATTGGACAAATGAATCCGGTGAAAGATTATTGAAAGGAACGTATTACGCCGATATTTTCATAGATGGTAAAAATGTTGGTACTACCACATTCAAACTTAGGTAAATGAATATTACCGTAGGGGAAAAAATAAAGTTGTTGGCAGGTGATGATTTTTGGGCAGGTGTGAATAATGTTTTTACTGATTTTGAGGGAGATTTAGCAATTAAGTTTTCCTCCAGGATTGGAAATAAAACTAGGAGAGGAAGAAAGGCGGTAGGTTATGCTTACAGACCAGTAGATAAAAACAAAAATAAATACACTGTCACGGTTTGGCCTGAATACAAAAACAAAAGAGGTGCTCTTTTGCATGAATTAGCCCACATTCTGACATATGTTAAGAATGGTACGCAAGTGAAAGGACATGGAAAGGAGTTTTATCAAAATTTCAGAGAATTATTTTATTTGCTTGGTGAGTTATTGTTTGATGAGTGTGAGTTTTTTATTGCAAATACTTGTTTTTCTTTGAATAAAAATTATAAATTTTTCAACTTGTGTTTGAGTGCTTCTGATTGTAATGATTTGAAAGATAAGGATAAGAAATTTTTGTTTAAACTTTCTGCAGGAGAAGAGTTTGGTTATAAAAATAAAAGCTATAAACTTTACAAAAAGGATCCGATGTATTATTTATGCAAAAGAAAAAACGGATTCGGATATGTTAAAATAAACAAATTTATAAAAGTTGATGTGTATGAATAATGAGAATACATTTTGTGTAATAATGGCAGGTGGCGTGGGTACAAGATTTTGGCCTGTAAGCCGCAAAAATTTACCTAAACAATTTTTAGATATACTAGGAACAGGTAAGACATTTATTCAAATGACTTACGAAAGATTTGAAACGATAGTTCCACCCCAAAATTTTTATGTTGTAACAAATGAAGAATATTATTCTCTTGTAAAAGAGCAATTACCTTATTTGAAAGATGAACAGATACTGTTGGAGCCTGTTGGTCGTAATACTGCTCCATGTATTGAATACGCAAACCAAAAAATAAAAAACATCTCATCTGATGCAAATATAATCGTCACTCCATCCGACCATTTAATAATTGAAACAGACAGGTTTATAGATAACATAAAAAAAGCACTTGATTTTGTAAAAGATAACGATGCCCTTGTTACAATTGGCATAAAACCTACCAGACCTAATACAGGTTACGGTTATATTCAGTTTGATTCATCCGAAAAGGTGACGGATTCTATTTTTAAAGTGAAAACTTTTACGGAAAAGCCTAACCTTGAAATGGCAAAGTTTTTTGTGGAGAGTGGTGAGTTTTATTGGAACTCTGGGATGTTTATATGGAATCTTAATTCTATTGAAAAAGCGTTTGAAAAGTATTTGTCCGAGATTCACAAGTTGTTTACAGATAATTTCGAAAAAATAAATTCTGAAGCAGAAAGGGATACTATTTATGAAATTTACAATCAAATAAAGGGAATTTCCATTGATTACGGAGTAATGGAAAAGGCTTCGAATGTGTATTTGATTAGGTCTTCATTTACTTGGTCAGATTTAGGTACTTGGTATTCGCTTTACGAAAACAAAGAAAAAGATAAAAACGGAAATGTGGTATCCGGTGAAAGCTTTATGATTTTCGACTCCAAAAACTCTTTGTTTTATTCTACCGTTAAAGATAAAATTTATGTGGCAAAAGGCATCGGAAATGTTATATTGGTTGATACCAAAGATGCTTTTTTAATCGTTAATATTGACGATGAACAAAGTATTAAGCAAATTGTTGACGAATTAAAAATAAATGGCAAGGAAGATTATTTATAAATTTTTTATTGCGGTTTTGTTTGCTGTAACTGTAAAAGATGTTACGGCACAACATTTACATTTTAACCAGCCTACTATTGAAGATACCGTAATAGGTAATAAGATTTACAGGCAGTTTGCAAATTATTTGCTTATATCTTACGGGGTTGGATTTAACTTCAGGCAGCATAATTCCGAGCAAGCCGGTTCGGTATTTTATACTTTCAGGCTAAAAAAACAGCCTTTTAGAGTAGGTTATTCGGTTGTGAGTCGTTATTTTGTTTTGTCACGGACTTTGCAAAAAATCAATGATATGGTTTTTGCAGTAGGCAAAAGAGTGGAAACGCCACAAGCCAACTTTTCTTTATTTGCAGGACTCTCGTATTCTTACGGCACATACTTTTTTTATCACGAGCCTTCTATGGATGTTGACTTTTACAGGGCTTTCAAGAAACCCGGACTATATTTGGAATTGGAACTTACAAAAAAGATATTTTACGACATCGGAATAGGAGCATCGCTTTTCGGAACTTTCAATAACGGCTATGCCGAATATTTCAAGGAGGTAAATCACTTTTACGGAGCGGTCGGGATGAAGGTTAATTTATATTTTTCGGGTGCTTACCGCGGAGAAATAGGATTGCATTAAAGCTTTGAGACTTTATTTTGCAAAAACATATCTGCCAGAATAATTGCTGTCATGGCTTCTACAATTACTGTAGCCCGAGGCACTACTGTAATATCATGCCTACCACTGGGTTTATATGTTGTTTTTTCGCCTTTAGTATTTACCGTATTTTGCTCAACGGGTATGGTTGAAACGGGCTTGAATGCTGTTCTGAAGAAAATTTTATTTCCTATGCTTATGCCTCCCAGTATGCCGCCGTTGTGATTAGTGGTTGTGTTTATTTTACCGTTTTCAACTGTAAATTCGTCGTTTGCCTCTTTTCCACTCATTCTTGCCAGCATAAAGCCATCACCAAACTCAATACCTTTTACCGCAGGTATTGACATTACGGCTTTTGCAATACATGCTTCTAATTTGTCAAAAACAGGTTCTCCGATACCTGCTGGCATTCCCGTGCAAATTGTATCAATTATTCCGCCTGCACTATTGTTGTCAGCTTTTATTTTTTGAAGTTTATCAATAGCTTTTTGTTCGGCTTCTATGTCTGGTATATTAAGTTTGGAATGCTGCAAATAGTCAAAGTCAGTTTTTGAGATCTTAATTCCAGCAAGTTCGCTTACAAAAGAGTGAATTTCAATTCTGTATTTATTTAGAATCATTTTGGCAAAAGCTCCGCCAACCACTCTTGCTACTGTTTCGCGTGCCGAAGCCCTGCCTCCGCCCCTGTGGTCTCTTTTGCCGTATTTTGCAAAATATCCGTAGTCGGCGTGTGATGCCCTGAATATGTCTTTTAAAACGTCATACTCTTTACTGTTGTGTTCTTTGTTGCGAACGATGAAAGCAATAGGAGTGCCAAGTGTTTTTCCTTCATAAATTCCTGAAAGGAATTCAATCTCATCAGCTTCTTGTCTGGGAGTGCTGAATGGTATGTTTTGTGGGTTGCGCCTTTTCAATTCATTTGTTATCAAGTTATAATCTACTTCAAGCCCTGCAGGTACACCGTCAATTACACCACCAATTGCTTTGCCGTGTGATTCGCCGAATGTGGTAAGTCTGAATATCTTGCCTATGCTGTTTCCCATTGCTTTATTATTGAAAGTGACCTGGTTATTAGTTGTTATATCTTCAGCCCGAAAACAGTTACATCATCTGTTTGTTCATAAGCTCCTTTCCAAAATTCAAAAGTTTCTTCCAATATTTCTTTTTGTTTGTCCATAGGTAAATGGCTAATTTCTACCAATAATTGTTTAAATCTTTTTGTTCTAAATTTTTTATTGTTTTCCCCTCCAAACTGGTCTGCATATCCATCTGAAAATAAATATATAACATCTTCTTTTTGTAGTTTAATGTCATAACTTGTAAATGGCTTTTCTTCCGGATAAAATCCGATTGGGTTACGAGTTGCTTTATATTCCATCAATTGCTTATTCCTTACTATCCACAATGGATTAAAAGCTCCGGCATATTTCATTTCGTTTGTTTTTGTGTTTAGTGCACACAAAGATATATCCAGACCATTGTAATTTTCTGTTCCGAAAGACCTGAATGTTTTTTTGAATCTTTCGCGTAGTAAATTTAATGCTACAGCAGGATTTCCCATTTCTTTTCTATTTACAATTTCATGCAGATAAGTAATAGCCAAAATTGTAATAAAACTGCCTGAAACTCCATGCCCGGTACAATCTCCTACGGCAAATATCAAAAATTCATTAAATTTATTAACATAATAAAAGTCTCCGCTTACTTGATCCCTCGGTTTGTATATTAAAAAGTAATTTTCCCAATAAGTTTTTAGTTTTGCTTCGCTTATAAGAAGAGCTTGCTGTATTGTTTTTGCATATTCTATATTGTCAACAAGTGACTTATGAGCTTTTTCAATTTTTTCTTTGCTTTCTTTTATTTCTTTTTCATGAATTACTTGAGCAGTTATGTCACTGATAACTCCAATTATACCTAATACTTCTCTGTTTTTACTTATGTATGGGATTTTTGATGTTGACAACCATAAAGTTTTACCGTCTTTAGCTTTATATTCTTTAGTATAATTCAAAATAGGTTTTTTTGTTTTTATAATTTTTTTATCAAGAGCCTCATATTCTTTACATATATCTTTCGGAGCTATGTCTTTGTCAGATTTACCTATAATTTCTTCTAATGGGTTCCCGTAAAGTTCTGCTAAATGTATATTTCCGTCGATGTATTCTAACTTTTTATTTTTAAAGTATATAGCTGCAGGTATGTTATTTATTAGGATTTCTTTTTGTAAATTAAGTTCATTTATTTTTTTTGTATGAATAACTTCTTTCGTTATATCATAAATTATACCTTCTACCCCCTGGAATTTATTGTTTTTGTAAATTGCTCTTGCATTTATCTTTGCATATTTTTCTTTTCCGGTTGCTGTTTTATATGTAAACATATAATCTTTTAATCGTTTTTTCCTTAAAATTTTATATGTAAGCTGTTTTAATTCCTGGTCGGAAATTACCCAAAATTCAGAAAGAGGGTTACCTAATATTTTATTATATTCATTTATTTCCAAATGTTTTAGGATAGATGGACTAACTTGTTTGTATTTAAAATATCTGTCTGTTTTAAAATAAACATCTTCAAGGTTTTCTATGGTATCATTAAATTGTCTAAGTAATTCTTCATTTTTTTCTTTACTTTCTTGTAATTTCTGATTTTTAAGAGCCAACTCCTTTTTTTGTCTGTCTATTTCTTTTGCTTTTGTTTCTATTT
>JALTDM010000194.1 GCA_027074135.1 Bacteroidales bacterium | reverse complement strand
ATTTTACCTAATATCTTTTTAAGCTCTTCGGATTCATCTATAAGTTTTTTTAATTCTTCATTTTCATTTGTTTCAATAGCTTTTAGCAAGCGTAACCAATAATTTGATTCTATGATTTCTTTAAGTGAAATTCTAACTTTATTCGAAAAATCGGGTCTTGAACTGCTACCTTGCGCTTCTTCATAATTGGCACCTACTGAAGTAGCGGATTTAGCGAGTTGATATTTTATCACTTTTAATTCATCAGTATTTTCAAAATTCCGCAAAAGTTTTATAACATTAACCGAAAACGCAAACAATCTTTTACTTAACTCATTATCAGCCATTTTTTACTTTCCCCTTTTTACTTTTTACTTTAGACTTTGAACTTTAAACTTTAACTTATGCTTTACTCCCAATCAATATGACTTATATCTTTTTGTGCTTTTTCGTAATCTTCGAGTTTCCCTATATCCAACCAATAATTTCTAATGGGGTAATGCATTACTTTATGAGCATTTCCTATCAATGTTTCAATAAAATCTGTTGCATTGAATTCTTTATTTTCTGGAATCAACTCCAGTAATGATTTTTTTATCAAATAAAGGCCTGCATTTGCATAATAAGTGTATTGGGGTTTTTCTTTCAGTGATTTTATGGTACGGTTTTCCGTTTCGAAAATTGCATAAGGTAAATTTATATCGTAAGGTATACTGGCAATCATCATATCGGCATTTTTATCCAAAAAACTTCTGTAAAAATCTTCGTAGTTTATGTTGGTAAGCAAATCTGAGTTCATTACTAAAATCGTATCGTTTATAAATTGATTTTTTAAGATACCTATTGCACCAATGGTACCAAGTGGTTTTTCTGTTTCATATAATAAGCTGATGTTCAGGTTGTAATTTTTATTTTTTATATGCTGTTCAATCTTTTCCGCTTTGTAACGGACGGTTATAAACAAATTTTGTATTCCAAAATATTGTACCCTTTCAATGTTGTAATCAATAATGGGTTTTGAACCTACTTTGAGTAACGGTTTTGGAGTTTCTTCTGTCAATGGCCTCAATCGTCGTCCTTCACCTCCTGCCATAATTACAGCATCTACAGGTAATAAAGATCTAATTTGTGAAAAGTTATAGACTGCTTTAAGTTTACCATTTTCATCCAAAACGGGGACTGCCTTTATTCTTAATTCCCTGAGTTCTTTGATTTTATCAAAATTATTTTTCCCGGATTTTAAATATCTGAAGTTTTTATAATAAAACTTCTCAACATTTTCATCAACATTCAGACCGTTTATTATTCCCCTGCGAATATCTCCGTCCGTAAGAGTCCCAATTACTTGGTGTTTTTCATTTAGCACAAAAAGTGTCAGTATATCTGGTATTTCGTTCAACTTTTTTAATGCTTGTCTAACATTTTCATTATGCCTTATAGTGTACTTTGAAAACTGAGTGTCACCTTTATATTTTAATACTTGCTTAATTTTCATTATAAATTTTTTTAAGTATTTCTACTATTTTCCCTGAAGCATTTCCATCTCTATAAATATTACTAAAAGGCGGATTACCTGCTTTTTCAATTTTATTTACAGTCCCCAAAATAATATCTTCTTCAATGGGAATTGAATAGATATTCGGTGTAATTATCCTGCCGTCTTGCCTGTGTCCCAAATTTATTACCCATTTGGGAAAGAATGCAGCTTCTACAAATCCGCTGGAAGTATTGCCAAGCAAAAAGGATGAATGTTTCATGCAACTCAAATATCCACGCATACCAAAATTCTCAACGGTTATCACATTTTCTTTGTCTTTTGCAAAACTATTTATTTTATTTCTAATCATCAACCCCATAGTATCGGCATTGGGCATTGTAATTATTATTTGATACTTTTTTCTTAATTTGTCAAATGCTTTTATGAGTTCGTCGATGTAATTTTTATTCTTTTCATAATTTACTGTTTCCGGGTGGAATGTAGATAAAATGGTCGGTTTGTTTAAATCAATATTATAAATCTCTTTAAATTCCTCTACGGTGTATAATTTGGTATTGACAAGATTGTCAATACTAAGTGCACCTGTAACAAAAATATTATCAGGTTTTTGGGTAATTTCTGCTGCACGCTTTTTGTATTCGTCTGTCGAAACAAAAAGATATTTTGACATCAAAGAAATGCTGTGCCTCAGTGCGTTATCAATAGCTCCAAGTGTTGTTTCCCCTGCGTGAATATGTCCGAATGTTACATTAAACGGTAGTCCTGCCGTAACAGCTGCAAACATTTCATATCTGTCACCAAGAGCAAAAACCAAATCAAATTTATTTTCTTTCCAGAATTTTGAAAATTTTACAATCGTTTTTCCAATAGCTTCTGATATATCAAATGGTGTATCACTATTGGGTACAGTTTCTATTTTGTGCTTTATGGGAAAGCCGTTTTGCTCAATTTCTGATATTGTGTATCCGTGTTTTTCAGATAGGTGAGTGCCAAATACAATTAATTCTGGATCAAAAAAAGAATCAGCAAACAATTTTTGAACTAATGGTGTGTAAATACCAAAGTCAGCCCGTGTGCTTGTTAAAATTCCGATTTTCATATTTTTGGTTATATTTCTATCAATTCATCCGCATTGAAATCTCTCTTTGCTTTTTTTCCTAAAACATCATTCCACCTCATCGGCGAAATGCCTGTTCCGGGTCTTTTCACAGTAATATTTTCTTCAGTAAAAACTTCCCCCCTTTTTATATCACGTTTAGCAACTATGCTTTTTCTAACTATTGGTATATTTTTACTTTCTGACGGTGAAGGCTTTTTTATACCATCTCCCAATGCTTTTTCAATGTTTCTAATAGCTTTTACCATTGCTTTTAGTTCGTCGGGATTCAAACTTGCTTTATGGTCGGGTCCTTCCATTTTTTTATCAAGTGTAAAGTGCTTTTCAATTACTTCTGCACCTAGAGCAACTGCTGCAATAGGAACTTCAATCCCCGATGTGTGGTCGGAATAGCCTACTTTTACACCAAATTCCTTTTTAATGGTAAGCATAGCCCGTAAATTCACGTCCTCATAAGGTGTGGGATATTCCGTATTTGCGTGTAAAACAGTAATATCTTCAAGTTTTAACCCGTTCGTAGTCAATACATCAATAGCGGCTTTAATTTCTTCCATAGTAGCCATGCCTGTTGACATTATTACAGGAAGTTTTTTTTCGGCAATTTTTTTCAAGTATGGATAATTTATTATTTCTCCCGAAGGTATTTTATATAATGTTACATCCAATTCATACAACAAATCAATGCTTTCCAAATCAAACGGGCTGGAAATAAATTCAATGCCTTTTTGCTTACAATATCTAAACAATTCATAATGGTCTTCAGGGCTCAATTCAAGCCTTTTCAACATTTCGTATTGTGATTCGTCTTTTGATGTTGTTTGCTTTTGATACTCTGCTTTTTCTGCAAATTTTGAAGCAATATTTGAAGCCTTGAATGTTTGGAATTTTATAAAGTCCACACCTGCATCAAACGCTTCGTTTATAAGTTTTTTTGCTATGTTGATGTCTCCGTTATGGTTTACCCCTGCTTCAGCTATTATTTTTGTCTTTTTCATATATCAATTTCCCTTCTGTTAAAATATGTTGTTTCAATTCTTCAAGTTTGATGCTGTTAAAATTCACAACATCTACAAAATAGGGTATAGGTAACTCTTCATTCAGTTTTCTGTAAAGACGGCTTGTGATTTCATAATCTACTTTTTCGCCCAATATGGCAAGGTCTATATCCGAGCCTTTTTTATAATTTCCCATTGCCCTGGAGCCGAATATATACACTTTAGTTATCTCGGGAAATTCTTTAAAACTCTCTAAAATAAGCCTGTATGATTTATCGTATATGCCGAAATTATTGTTCATATTCTTTTTTGAAAAAATTGTATAATTTTTCTATTTGCTTGAAATATAAGTTTTTTATTTTTTGCACAATTTCATCTGTAATCGTTTCGTCATAAATATGTGATGTGATATTTCTATCTTGCAAAGCACTTAACCAAAGTTCACCACTGTCAATAATACCTACTTGAAAAGCCTGTTTAATGGTTTCCCTTGGTGTTTTTACGATAAAACCCTCACTTTCCAAATAATCTTTCATAGTTTTCCACGATAGTTCGAAACACACTTCGTAAAATTGGATTATTCCACCTTTTTCCGCCTCAGAAGGAGCTTCAATAGCAATAGCTCTTTTTAATAAATTATACGCTTTTTCAAAATTTACAAAGCGTTGTTTCCATCTTATTTCTTTTTTATTTTCCATTGTTTATTTTTACTCTTTTTATGATTACGGAAAAATTTGGAATCCAATTCCAAATTTTTCCACTTTCTCACTTTATCTTTCTTGCAGGCACCCCTGCATAAACACCGGGTTCCGTAATATCTTTTACAACTACGGCACCTGCTCCTATTAATACATTGTTTGTTATTGAGATTCCGTGTTTTATTACGGCTTTGCTTCCAATCATACAGTTACTTCCTATTTTGCACTCGCCATTTACGGTTGCCGCAGTTGAAACGTGAGTATGATCACCAATCACGGCATCGTGCTCAATAAGTGCTTTATTGTTTATTATACAATTGTTACCAATTTTTGCATTTGCATTTATCAATGTTTGATGCATTATTATTGTTCCTTCGCCTATTTGGGAGTATTTTGAGACATAAGCGTTTTTTGAAATAATTGTTGCCAATTTCCCTCCACTTTTTTTAACAGTTTCAAACATTTTTTTTCTGTTGCTTGATATGGAAATTTGCCCCAATGTGATCAAAAACAGGGTGTTATCATTTACCAAACCGGGTATATTATCATCTGTTCCGGTTATCTCATATCCCAAAATTTCTTTTCCTACATTTCCGGGTAAATCAAGTATTCCTGTAATTTTATATTCTCCTGTTGTTTCAATTACATCGATGCATGCCTTGCAATGCCCCCCGCCTCCAATTAGTATGATTTTTTTTTCGTTCATAATGTTGCTAAATTACACTGCTGGGAATGTTTACAATTCTATCAGCCAGCCACTCGGCATTTCCCAGACTCCCTGTTTCACAATCCTTGTACATAGGTAATTTATTCATTAGTACCCATGCAGGACGTGTCATTATAGTGTTGGCATTACTATATTCCAAAAATTCGTCCCTTGCTTTTTTATCCTTAAAAATCAATACATTAAGCCAATAGTTAGAAATTGAGTTTTCCGGTTCGGTAAAGAATTCTACATCGTCAAAATTACTGAAAAAACTTTTGTATTCTTCTGCAAGTTTTCTTTTGCTTTCAAGAAAATTATCCAACTGTTCCATTTGTGCTACACCCAACGCTGCAGCAAGATTTGTAAGTCTGTAATTATAACCTGTCATATCGTGATAATATTCGTAAGGGTGAGGTTTCTTTGCTGTTGTAGTTATATGTTTTGCAAGTTTTGCCAATTTTTCATCATCGGTTACTATCATCCCTCCACCACCCGTGGTTATTATTTTGTTTCCGTTAAAACTTAAAATACCCAACTTGCCGAATGTTCCCGTATGTTTACCTTTGTAGCGACTACCAAGACTTTCTGCTGCATCTTCCACTACAGGGATGCCGTATTTATCAGCAATTTCTACAATTTCATCTATTCTGCACGGATGTCCGAATGTGTGCATAGGTACAATTGCAGCTATTCTACGACTTGTTTTTTTATTTATGGTTTTACCTTCTTTAATAATTGTGTTTTGTTTAAGCCATTCTTCCAATGCTACGGGCGACATTCCTAGCGTAGATTTTTCTACATCAATAAATACGGGTTTAGCTCCTGTATATGAAATAGCATTTGTAGTTGCTACAAAAGTCAGTGGTTGGGTAATTACTTCATCGTCTGTTTCCACTCCTGCCAAAAGTAACGCTATGTGAAGTGCCGCCGTGCCATTTACAGCGGCTACAGCATATTTGGCTTTGGTATATTCCGCAATGTTTTTCTCAAATAAATCTACATACTTCCCAACTGAAGATACAAATGTTGAGTCAATGCAATCATTCAGATATTTTTTTTCATTTCCTCTGAACCTGGGCTCGTGGAGTGGAATGAAATCTTTTTCAACATTATATATACTTCGGATAAATGATATTATGTTTTCAAAATATTTAGACATTGTAAATATTGTCTTTGTATTTTTTTAAGTTTTCTTTGTCCGTAAACCACTCACATGTTATCATTAAACCTTCTTCCAGAGAATATTTCGGCTCATAGCCTGTTAGATTTTTTATTTTAGTATTATCGCATACCAGTCTGTAAACTTCAGAATTTTCAGGTCTTATTCGTTGTTTATCCGTAATAAACTCTGCATCTGAGTTCATTATTTTTTTTATCAAATTAAATAAATCTCCTATCGATATTTCAGTATTAGAGCCTATATTTATTATTTCTCCAATTGTATTTTCACTTTCTGCAATTTTTATAAATCCTTGGCAAGTATCTTTAACAAAGTTAAAATCACGGGTCGGCGTAGTATCACCAAGTTTTATTTGCTTTTTCCCATTCGCCATTTGAGATATAATTGTAGGTATAACTGCTCTTGCAGATTGCCTGGGACCATAAGTGTTGAAAGGTCTTGCTATTGTAACGGGAAATGAGAAAGAATTAAAAAAACTTAAAGCTATAGAATCTGCACCTATTTTACTAGCACTGTAAGGTGATTGTGGTTGTAACGGATGTTTTTCATCTATTGGAACATATTGGGCAGTTCCATAAACTTCAGATGTTGATGTATGAATAAACTTTTTTACATTATTATCTCTTGCTGCTTGAAGCATGTTCAAAGTTCCTTTGATATTAGTATCTACATATGAATCTGGTGCAATATATGAGTATGGTATTGCAATTAAAGCTGCAAGATGAAAAACAATATCAATATCTTTAGTTATGTTTCTGCATAAATTAGGATCTCTAACATCTCCGGTTACTATTTCAAGATTATCATTATCCTTAATCTCTTCAAGCCACCCCCAATAATTAAATGAATTATAGTATGATAATGCTCTAACCTTATACCCAGACTTCAAAAGTTCCTCAGTTAAATGTGATCCGATAAAACCATCAGCTCCCGTTACAAGTACCTTTTTCATAATTTTTTTATTTTGCCTCAAATTTACAAAAATTTATTCCAAATTTTATTTTAATAAATTACAGAAATAAAATCTAAGGCTAAAGCCAATTTTTATTCGTTTTGTTTCCACACCATAAATGGCAGGGCTAGGCAAATATGGTTTTTTGAATAAATTATAAACAGGCTGAAGCCCATTAAATTTTTGCAATTGGTAAATTTCAAATCAGATGGTAATTTATGAAAAAAATGAATAGTTACGATAATTTGAGGCCAAGCGGGGCTTTAGCCCAAGACAAAAAGGAGAGTGGTAGGGTGAAAAAAATAAATAAGGCGGTAATTTATTGCCGTGTACCACTGTTAAAAATAAAAAAAATAGCCCAGTCATTTATGGTTGGGTATCAATATTTACCATAAAATTTTGGTTTTAGCCATGGAAACTTAGATTTTATAAAATACCCACTTGTAAGTAGTATTTTAAGTTTATAATGTTAGTTATTTTGCATGGAGAATAAAATTTATATTAAATGAATTTTCTAAGGAAATACCATAAGTGGATAGGGCTTATTGCAGGAGTGTTTTTTATTTTGTATTCCATTTCGGGTATAATATTGAATCACAGGGAATTGCTGTCGAGTATTGATGTAAGTAGAGCTCTTATGCCTGCAAATTATAATTTCAAAAATTGGAATCAGGCAGGTGTCAAGGCAGTAGAAAAAGTCTCAAAAGATACGCTTTTAATTTACGGAAATATCGGTATTTGGCTTACAGATTCGGCTTTTTCTT
>JALTDM010000193.1 GCA_027074135.1 Bacteroidales bacterium | reverse complement strand
AGTGTATTTGTTTCAAGTTCGTTAATTCAATAGTTAATGTGATAAAAATTTCTTTTTTTCGATTATTGATCGATAAATCCTTTCCAGTTCTTTGCAATGTGATTCAATATCAGGCACTTGGCCATCAGAAGAGTAAAAATAGCCGCGTTTGCCAAGTCGGCGCATCTCTTCTGGATGTTCCATAGCCCAAAGCATTTGTTCGTAAAGGCTTTCGACGTTGCGGAATTTAAATAACAGTCCATTTACTTTATGCTTGACATATTCAGCCATCCCGCCTATGTCGGCAGTGATAACTGGTATTTGACAGGCTTGTGCCTCGTGAATAACAAGCGGAGAATTTTCTACCCAGATTGATGGTACTACGATAACGTCAACTTTAGAGAATACATCAGTTGCAAGATTGTGGTTAACATACTGTCCGCAAAAAACAATGGGATTCGGGCTTCCCTGTGCCAATCGTTTGAGTGCTTTGAGTGTTTGTCCGTCGTCAATGCCCCAGATTTTAAGTTTTGCAGGTTTGCGAATTTTCTTGAAAGCTTCAATTAGCAGGTTTACGCCTTTAGCTGGAATCAGCCTGCCGATATAGCCGAAGGTAAAAACACTGTTTTGTTTGTGCTGAATTGGACGCAAATAATGCAATGGAAATCCGTAATCCAGATAAATTATTTTCTCTTTCGGTATGTGAAAATCCTTGATATAGCGATTCATCAAATAGCGTGACGGAGCAATGAACAATTCAACTTTTTTTACGATTTCTCGCATAACTTTTTGACGCTTGGCTATCCATTCTGTCCAGTGGCGGATTTCGTCGTCAAGTTTATAGCCTGAGTTTTTAACTCCTGAAAAAAACATTGAGTAGCAAGTAGTTGCGCATTTATAATTATCCTGTCTGTAGCAAACTCTGTAAAGATTTTGTCCGTCAAAGTTTCGTTGCAGGAACTGTCCACGCGGACACATTAGCCAGTAATCGTGCAGTGTGTAAATAATTGGGATTTTTTTATCAATTAAAACGTCTACAATGCCAGTAGATAGATGATTTAAATGTCCTATGTGCGCAATGTCAGGTTTGAATTCGTCTATAAGGTTTGCAAAATGTTGATTTATAATATGGTGGTTGTAGCCATCTTTAGCACGAGGCATATTGACATATACAACGTCGTAGTTCTGACGCTTTTCCCGTCTGATTTTAAAATCAGGTTCGAAAACATTTCCTTCGCGAGTAAAGACAAGTACTTCGTGTGATTTTGATAATTGCTCTACTATTGAGTAAGAATATACTTCAGACCCAGCGTTATACAATGGAGGAAAACCGTGTATGATTTTTAAAATTTTCATTTTTTAGGCAATAAAAGAATTTATAATTCCCAAATTAAATTTCCTACCTCATCTATAATCCTTTTTTTTCCTTCAAAAGTTGTAACCAACGCAAAGCCATTATAAAAAGGCTCAATCATTAAATAACGTTCAGAATATAAATGATTCCCATCTAAATCAATATGGAACCACCCTCTTTCGTCCTTTGCTATGGCATAATTTTTATGAAAAACACCAAGGTCAAGAAATTTTTTTCCGTTTAATGGTTTACCTTTTTTATCAATATGGATAAAATAGCCGTCTTTATGTCTGACAGTTGCATATCCATCTTTGTAGTCTCCTGCATAACTGTAATTTTCGGAATAAATTCTATTACCTTGTAAATCTATATGAAAATAATTACCGTCAAAATCCCGCACAGTGCATAAATTTTCTTGATAATTGCCAGTCCAAGCGTAATTTTGTTGATAAACTCGCTGTCCTTTAGGATCAATGTGAAACCAGTTTCTATCCCAATTAATCACAGCTGCTCGACCATAATAATATCCGAAAACTCGTTTATATCGCTCTTTATAAATAGGATTTCCCTGTAAATCAATATGATACCAACCGTCATTATCTCTAACAGAAGCTATACCAGGATAATGAAATTTTAATGCATCACTCCATTTTCTTCCATTAAATAGAATTTTCCCATTAATTTCAAAATAAACATTTTTACCACTTCTTTTAAGTACAGGATACTTATTCACATTAGTTTTTTCCATATAATATAAATTTCATATTAAAAAGGGACACCTTACGGCATCCCTTTAAATTGACATACTTAAACAAACGATTACAACTCAAACTTAATTCCCTGTGCCAAAGGAAGTTCTGTGCTGTAGTTTACAGTATTTGTTTGGCGTCTCATATATGCTTTCCAAGCATCACTACCAGATTCACGGCCTCCTCCTGTATCTTTTTCACCACCGAATGCACCACCGATTTCAGCACCTGATGTTCCGATATTTACATTTGCAATACCGCAATCAGAACCTGCAGCTGACAAAAACATTTCTGCTT
>JALTDM010000192.1 GCA_027074135.1 Bacteroidales bacterium | reverse complement strand
AAATAAGCCTGCCGAGGCTGCCAAATATTATAAGAAACTCATCGTAGATTATCCCGAAAGCATTTTTGCCGAAGAAGCACGAAATAAATACAGGGAATTGTCAAAGTATTCAAAGCAAGGATTATGAAAAAGTTGGTTATCATTTTTGCTGTGATGTTGTCTTATGTTGCCAATTCCCAAGTGGTAAATATAGAGCGAAAGAGGCTTAATGCAGATACAACGGGAACTTTCGGCAATATTAAATCTTCCCTAAGTTTGATAAAAAACACAAAAACACTTTGGAATGTTTCACTGTCTTATAATGTGTTGGTGGTCAGAGATAAGCACCAGTGGTATTTTATAGGGAATCTTGCTTTTAAAAAGGCTGAAAAGACCGACTTGGTAAACAAAGGTTACGAGCACATCAGGTATAATTACAGGTTTACTTCCGGTTACCGATTATATTCGGAAGCGTTTGAACAAGTGCAATTTGATGCTATCAGGAAGATAGATAAGCGTATTCTTGCGGGCGGCGGCTTAAGGTATGTGCCTGTGAGGCGTGAAAAAATTAAGGTAAGCATAGGTTTGGGTGCAATGTATGAGTATGAAATCTTTAAGGAAGACAGTTCGGGGTTTAATTGGGTGAGGCTAAATTCGTATTTGTCCGTAAATTATAGAGTAGCAAAGAATATGTTTTTTTATTCCACAACATATTATCAACCTCTTCCTAATGCAATAAAAGATAATTACCGTTTGTTTAACAATACCGGATTTTCAATTAGTGTGTCTAATCATTTTTCATTTACGGTGGATTACGAAATAGTGTACGATTCGTTTTTGCCTGAAGGTATTCCGAACACAGTTTATTTTTTGAAAAACGGATTGTTGTATAAGTTTTAATTAATATGCTAATTTATTAATGTGATAATTAGTTAATGAGGCAGTTGTTAGTCTTTGATTGTTATTCAGTCATGCTGAATTTATTTCAGTATCTATACTGTTTCAGAGTGATGTTGAAAAAAATATGTAATAATTTATTTATTTTCAATATTTTGTGATAGTTGTTGAAATTTTTTTTGAAAAAAGTTACGAAAACCTTTGGCTGTTTATTTATTTATTTATTTGCGCTGTCATTAACCAAAAAAATGTAGAAAAAATGAAAAAGCAATTATTAAGCATCTTGGTAATGGCAGCTGTAGCAGTTGGCATTATCGCAGGAGTAAGCAGTTGTAAAAAAGAAGAAGTAAAACCTGCAACAACAAGTGTAACACAACAAGACCCTGTAGATTGGGTGACAAAATCGGGTGATTGGGAAAAAATCAAAGAAGGGGTTGTGATAGAAGGTGAATTGTGTGATGTTTATCAAAATTTATCAACGAATCAAATTGTATATGTAAGCACAGGAAAGTTGGTAAATACAAATTTGAAGGCAGCAAGTGGCTTAAGGTGGTATTTGAAAAAATATACAGAAGCTGGGCATGTCGATTGTAAGAATTCCAAACCATATGATTGTTGGAAAGGAACAATCGGTGGAGAAGACGTTATTGTGTTAAAAGAAAAGAAATAAGAAATTTTTTAGCCTGCGGTATATAATATGCTGCAGGCTGAAATTTGAAAAAAAATATTACTTTATGGGGAAAATACTTTGGTTGTCATTCTTTTTTATTGTAATTGCATCATCTTGTAAGAAAAATGTTGAAAACATAAGTTATTTTACATTTAGACAAGTAAAAAGTGATACTATTCATCTGCCTAAAAAGGAAAGATATTTGGTAAATGGTATTAAATTTTTAAAAAATAAAAACCGTGTACTGCTTTTGTTTAATTCGAATGATTTGATGTTGTTTAATTTAAAGACAAATAAATTATTAGGTTATACTACTGTTAAGTTACCTTTAAATAATGTTTTGGGAATACGTTCTTATGGAACTGATTCTGTTTTACTGGTTACAGATTGTTCTTTATGGAATGGTGAAGACAGCATCCTTGTAATGAAGACTTATAATGATAGCTTATTGTGGACTTCCGATAAACATGGTAATTATTTACCTTTTTGTGTGGATGAAGATGTTAGTTATAATTTTATACCGGATGATGATACTGTTTATTTTTCTGCTTTATCTCCCAACTGGGTTAAAAACAATAATTTTTATATCGGCAGAATAATTATATCGAAAAGACAAATAAATTTATTGGATAGTTTAAATTTCCCGTTGGCTGATAGTGTGAAAAAACCTATCAATGAAGTAGTGGAACTTACAAAATATAGACAAAATATGATTTTTATTTCTTTTTTGTATACCCCTAATGTTTTGGTTTATGATGTAAAAGAAAGAAAAATTATTAATACCTTAAATTTTTCCGGAGTATATGCTAAAGAATCTTATTTAATAAATAAAGATAATTATTATG
>JALTDM010000191.1 GCA_027074135.1 Bacteroidales bacterium | reverse complement strand
ATAAACTCATCCTTGACCTTCGAGGTAATCCTGGCGGCTACATGCAAATTGCCATAAAAATAGCAGATGAATTTTTACCGGAAGGTAAAACAATTCTTTATATAAAAGGTTTACATCAGCCCAAAACCGTTTACAGGGCAACAGGACATGACTTATGTATCAATGATGATGTTGCGGTACTAATAGACGAATGGAGTGCTTCAGCCAGCGAAATTGTAGCAGGGGCATTGCAAGATAATGACAGAGCCGTGATTATAGGCAGGCGTTCGTTCGGGAAAGGTTTGGTGCAAGAACCGATGCAATTTTCTGACGGTTCTACAGTACGACTTACAATAGCAAGATATTACACACCCACAGGCAGATGCATTCAACGCAACTACAACAAAGGTGTGGAGGATTATTACAAAGAGATAACAAAAAGATATTACGATGGCGAGTTGGTAAACAAAGATAGCATCCACTTCCCGGACAGTTTGAAATATACTACTCCTAAAGGTAAAGTGGTTTATGGCGGCGGTGGAATTATGCCCGATATTTTTGTTCCCGTTGATACAAACAGGTATGATGATTTTTATTATGAAGTTATGGCAAAAAACATGCCTTACAGATTTGCTTTCAAATTCTCTAACGAACACAGGGAAATATTGAAAAACATAAGCACTCCGCAAAAAATGTACAAGTGGTTGATGAACCACGGAATTTGGGAGGCATTTATGAACTATGCAAAAAAACAAAACTTGAAATATAAATTGCAATCAGACGAAACTCGTAAAGTATTAAAAGATTATGTCGCTGCATTTATAATAAGATTATATTTCGGAGATGATGGCTTTTACCCAATCTACTTAAAACATGATAAAGTATTCTTGAAAGCGGTTGAGTATTTTGAGAAAGAAGACAAAAAGAAAACAGCTGCATAAAACTAAAATTGCTACACAGAATAGCAAAATGTGAAAAATTTTGCTACCAATAATATCAAACTATGTGTGTTGTAAATTTTACTAAACACACAGTGGTTTCTTTGGTATTTTTTTCTAAACACAAACATATTATCACCAAAAGCCGTAATCCTTACCCGTCTGGTAATCAATATAATAATACCAATCCGCTTCTAGTAGCAGTTCTTCATTGAGGGCAGCATCAGAACGGTCAAAAGTTATGAGTAACACTTGCTTGCCGTATTTATCTTTCACTTCACGGATAAGGTCTATAAAGTCAGAATCTCCCGCAATGAGCGCAGCAATGTCGTAATGGTTGCGAAAAGCTTTGATAATCATATCCAGCGACAACTTCACATCTATTCCTTTTTGTATCCATGAATTACCGGAGCGAATAAGCCTACCGAGTTTTATTTCAAGGAAAGGTATTTCGTGTTTGAGTGTCCGCAAATACTCTTCCTGTTTGGCATAAGTTTCAGAGTTTTCGTTCGGGTCAAGTTTTGCAGTATAATAATAAGTGCGAATAAGTTTGCGACCATTAGTAAGTTTGTTAATTATATTTTGCCAATTTATTTTGTTCATACCTATTTTTTCTGGTGCATCACGCAAGTTCTTCACGCTATTTATCACATACTCGGCGTCAATAAAAATCATTAGTCTGTCCATACTCAATGTTTTTGCTGATTTATTTAGTTTTCTAAATTACATCAAAATTTATTTCAATTGCAATTATCATCAATAAAACTTTCCCAAAAAGTCATTACTTTTCGTAAAAAAAGTCACCGACGGTTATGACTTTTTGTGAAATAATTCACTAATAGTTATGACTTTTTGTGAATCAATTCTCCAACGAGCACATACCTAAAAAGTTACCGCATCATTTCTTTCAAAATTTCAGCTAATTTTTCTGCTTGTTTTTCTCTAGAATATTTTTCAATTCCATGGGAACTACATTCAATATAACCTTTTTGTTTGAATTCATTATAAAGAGCTTCCAAAACAATTCTTAAATGTTTTTCATCTTTTACGATTATACCGCTGTTTGTTTCTTTAATTATATCAATTTGAGGACGCATTTTCATACCTTTATCGTCTATATCATAATATTCTTTTTTGAGTTTCAGTGCCTTTTGATCATTCTCATACAAAAATAAAATTTTTCTTTTTGCAGCAAGATAATCGTAGATTTTAGTGGCATTGTTTACATATTCATTAAAAAGTAATAATACATTTCCATTCTTCATTTTTTCGAATGCTTTTTCAACAGGAACCCTTTTGCCAACAAAAATATATTTATCAAGTTTATATTTACTTTTTAATTTATTTAAAAATTCTTCATGTGAAGTTCCCCAAAACTCCACGAAAATTTCTTTTCCGCTTAATATAAAATCAGACAGGACTTTCATAAAACTTTCGACAGGATACCATTTTTTTATAATCCCAATGCTAATAATCTTAAAAGTTTCCTTTATTTTTTTA
>JALTDM010000190.1 GCA_027074135.1 Bacteroidales bacterium | reverse complement strand
TCTAAGAGGTTGTCACAATTTGGCAACCTCTTTTTTTATATATGCACAATTTTAAATTAATCCTCTTGATGTTGTTTATAATTCACCCTTATTAGTGCTCCGGAGTCATTGTTTATCAAGTAAAAAATGTTAACTTTGCAACTTAAATTCAGATAGAAATGAGCGAAAAAGAACGTGAAAATTTAGAAGAGGGAAATCAAAACCAATCTACAGATTATTCTGCCGACAGTATAGAAGTCTTAAAGGGGCTTGAGGCTGTAAGGAAAAGACCAGCAATGTATATTGGTGATATCAGCTCCAAGGGGCTTCACCATTTGGTTTATGAAGTAGTGGATAATGCCATTGATGAGGCATTGGCAGGTTATTGCAAAAACATCAGAGTTGTAATTCATAAGGATAATGCGATTACCGTAGAAGATGATGGGCGTGGTATTCCGGTGGATATACATAAAGAAGAAGGAAAGTCTGCATTAGAGATAGTGATGACAGTTCTTCATGCCGGAGGAAAATTCAATAAAAGTTCATATAAGGTATCTGGAGGGTTACATGGTGTTGGTGTATCTTGTGTGAATGCTCTTTCTACTTATCTGAGAGCCGAAGTCCACCGTAATGGTAAAATATGGATGCAAGAATATAAAGAGGGGCATCCCATTTCTGAGGTGAAAATAGTCGGAGAGACTAATAAAACCGGAACTATTATATATTTTAAGCCGGATGATAATATTTTTATTGTTACGGAATATAAATATGATGTTTTGGCAGCAAGGTTAAGGGAACTTGCTTTTTTAAATAAAGGAATTAAACTTGAGTTGGTGGATGAACGCGAAACCGATGAAGATGGAAAATACAAAAGTGATGTTTTTTATTCGGAAGAAGGGCTGAAGGAGTTTGTAGAATATCTTGATGCAAACAGGGAAAAACTTACTGATGTTATTCATTTTCAAACAGAAAAGAATGAAGTGCCAATAGAAGTTGCTCTCAGGTATAATACATCTTTTGCTGAAAATGTTTATTCTTATGTAAATAATATAAATACAATTGAAGGTGGAACTCATGTGACAGGCTTCAGGAGGGCTTTGTCAAGAGTACTTAAGAAATATGGTGAAAAAGAAGGAATGTTTGCCAAATTGAAATTTGATATTAGTGGAGATGATTTTAGAGAAGGGTTGACTGCTATTATTTCTGTTAAGGTTGCTGAACCGCAATTTGAAGGGCAAACAAAAACAAAATTAGGTAATTCTGAAGTTAGTCTTGCTGTAGAACAATCAGTAAGCAGTGCTTTAAGTGCTTATCTTGAAGAAAATCCAAAAGATGCAAAATCTATAATAAATAAAGTAATACTTGCTGCACAAGCCAGACATGCTGCAAGAAAAGCAAGAGAACTTGTTCAACGAAAATCAGCACTTACCGGAGGCGGATTACCTGGTAAACTTGCTGATTGTAGCGAAAGAGATCCTGCAAAAGCAGAGATTTTTCTTGTGGAAGGCGATAGTGCCGGAGGAACTGCGAAACAAGGACGTGACAGGAGGTTTCAAGCGATTTTGCCGTTGAGAGGTAAAATATTGAATGTCGAAAAAGCCCAAGAACACAAGATTTTTGATAACGAAGAAATAAAAAACATTTTTACTGCACTGGGTGTTACTATTGGAACTAATGAGGATGAAAAGGAGATAAATCTGGAAAAATTAAGGTATCATAAAATAATAATAATGACCGATGCTGATGTGGATGGAAGTCATATTTCTACATTGATTATGACTTTATTTTTCAGGTACATGAAGAAGATAATTGAAAACGGTTATTTGTATATTGCAACCCCACCTTTATATCAAGTTCGGGGTGGTGGTAAGAAAGTTTATTGTTGGACAGACGAACAAAGAGATAAGGTTTTAGGAGAGATAAAAGCTACTAATCCAAATGCAAAAATTCATGTTCAACGTTATAAAGGTTTGGGTGAAATGAATGCCGAACAATTATGGGAAACGACAATGAGTCCTGAAACGAGAACATTAAGACAAGTTACCATAGATAGTGCTGCCGAAGCTGATAGGATTTTTTCAATGCTTATGGGTGATGATGTTTCTTTGAGGAGGGAATTTATAGAAGCACATGCTAAGTATGCAAATATAGATGCGTAATGAATTTTGAAGAAAAGTTAAAAAATATTTTTCCCATTCATAATAAAATATTGACAAAAGAAGATAAGGAGAATCTTCTTAAGCAGAGGGGTGTCGTGCTTTGGTTTACTGGATTGTCTGGTTCGGGCAAGTCAACATTAGCAATAAATGTGGAAAGGGAATTGTTTACTTCGGGTTATCTTACGCAAATACTTGACGGTGATAATATCCGCAGTGGATTAAATAAAGATTTAGGTTTTAGTGAAGAAGACCGTAAAGAAAATATAAGAAGAATTGCAGAAGTAGCTAAGCTGTTTGCAAACTGTGGAGTGGTTACACTCACCAGTTTTGTAAGCCCAACCAGAGAGATAAGGAAGTTAGCTGCAGATATTATCAAAGAAGGTGTTTTTTTTGAAATTTATGTAAATGCACCGTTGGAAGTGTGCGAAAAGAGGGATGTAAAAGGTTTGTATAAAAAAGCTAGGGCAGGGGAAATAAAAGATTTTACAGGGATTCATCAGCCTTTTGAAGCGCCTGAAAACCCGTTTCTTGAAATTAGAACAGACCAAATGAGTATTAACGAAGCAACGAATAAAATTTTGAGAGCGATTTTACCATTGATTACATATAATAAATGATATAGTATGAAGAGATACACATTAGACCATTTGCGGGAATTGGAAACTGAAGCAATATATGTCATTAGGGAAGTTGCCGCACAATTTGACAACCCGGTTTTACTTTTTTCGGGAGGGAAAGATTCAATAGTAATGTTTCATTTAGCGTTGAAAGCTTTTTGGCCTATGAGGTTGCCTTTCCCGTTGTTGCATATTGATACAGGACATAATTTCCCCGAAACATTGGAGTTTAGAGATAAATTGGTTGAAAAGCACGGAGCACGCCTTATTGTAAGGTCTGTAGAAGATAGTATAAAACAAGGTAGGGTAAAAGAGGAAACAGGCATAAATGCTACTCGTAACAGATTGCAAACCGTTACATTACTTGATGCAATAGAAGAGTTTAAGTTTGATGCTGCCCTCGGAGGAGCAAGACGTGACGAAGAAAAAGCTCGTGCAAAAGAAAGGTTTTTTTCACATCGTGATGAATTTGGACAATGGGATCCTAAAAACCAGCGTCCGGAATTGTGGAATCTCTTTAACGGCAAGAAAAATTATGGGGAACATTTTAGGGTATTCCCGCTTAGCAATTGGACAGAGCTTGATGTGTGGCTTTATATTCTTTTGGAAAAAATAGAATTGCCGAGCCTTTACTTTACTCATAAGCGAAAAGCATTCAATCGTGATGGGGTATGGCTTGCTTGGGCACCCTTTATGAAATTGAAACCAAACGAAGAAGTGGTTGAAATGGATGTCAGAACCAGGACTATCGGTGATATTCCTACAACCGGTCTTACTTTGTCAAAGGCTTCTACATTGGAAGAAATCGTGTATGAAATAGCAACAACCAGAACTACCGAAAGAGGTAGTAGATTTGACGATAAAATATCTGACACTTCCATGGAAGACAGAAAAAGAGACGGATATTTTTAATTAAAAACAAAAAAATCAGGTTATGGCAACATTAACAAAAGATGAAATAAAGCAAAAAGTTGACGAACTTCTTGATAATTATTTAAATATGGACTTATTGCGGTTTACAACCGCAGGGAGTGTTGACGACGGTAAAAGCACTTTGATAGGAAGACTCTTGTATGATAGTAAGTCAATATTTGAAGACCAACTTGATGCGGTAAAAAGAGCAAGTTTGAAAACAGGTGCCGATGATATTAATTTGGCATTGGTTACAGACGGGTTGAAAGCTGAACGAGAGCAAGGTATCACGATTGATGTGGCATACAGATATTTTAATACGCCAAAGAGGAAGTTTATTATTGCCGATACTCCCGGACACGTACAATATACTCGCAATATGGTAACAGGTGCTTCTACCGCAAACCTTGCCATTATTTTGGTAGATGCCCGCAACGGAATTTTGGAACAAACCATAAGGCATGCATACATTGCTTCGTTGCTGCAAATTCCCCACGTGATTATTGCCGTTAACAAAATGGACTTGGTGGATTACGACGAAAAAGTTTATGAAGACATCCGCAGAAACTTCTTGTCGTATGCAGGTAAACTTGACATACAAGACATTAGGTTTGTTCCCATTAGTGCCCTCAAAGGCGATAATGTAGTGAAAAGGAGCGAAAATATGAACTGGTATTACGGTCCAACACTTATGTATATTTTGGAAAATATCCATATCGGCAGTGATTATAATCATATTGATTTCAGATTTCCTGTACAATATGTAATCAAACCGCAAATAGACGGATACCGTGATTACAGGGCTTATGCTGGAAGAATTGCCAGTGGTGTGTTGAGGGTAGGAGATACTATAAAGATTTTGCCGAGTGGCTTTACATCAAAGGTGAAATCAATTGATTTTTATGGCGAACATTTGGAATATGCTTTTGCACCTCAGTCTGTAGCTATTACTTTGGAAGATGAGTTGGATATAAGCAGAGGCGATATGATTGTAAGAGAAAATAATTTGCCGGAAGTCAGTCAAGACATAGATGTGATGGTGGCGTGGATGGGAGACAGTCCAATGAATATCGGCGACAAATACACAATTAGGCATACTACAACTGAAGCAAGATGTATGATAAAAGATATTGTATACAAGGTAGATATGCACACCTTGGAAAGAGTTGAAGATAAGTCTCCGTTAAAGATGAATGAAATTGCAAAAGTTAAAATCAGAACTACCAAGCCTTTGTTTTTTGATTCGTACAGAAAAAACAGGGAAACCGGCAGTATGATCTTTATAAATGAGACTACTAATGTAACAGTAGGAGCAGGAATGATAAAATAGAATGAAAATAAAAATAAAAAATTTATTGTGGTAATGCAAAAAGTATTACCTTTGCAGTTCAATAAAAATTTGAGAGAAAAATGGATGCAATAGAATTTGTAGAAAAAGAGATGTCTCAAGTGAAGGAATTTCCGAAATTTGGTCCTGGTGATACCATTACGGTACAATACAAAATTAAGGAAGGTAATAAAGAGAGAATACAAAATTTTCGTGGTGTTGTTATTCAAATAAAAGGAAAAGGTAACACCAAAACTTTTACCGTAAGGAAAATAGCAAGTAATGGTGTGGGTGTAGAAAGGATTTTCCCTATTGCCTCTCCAAATATTGAATCAATTGAAATCAATAAGTATGGAAAGGTGAGAAGAGCTAAGTTGTACTATCTGCGTGGCCTGAAAGGTAAAAAGGCAAGAATTAAACAAAAAAGAGTAAACTAAATTAAAAAACATTGAGAGATGAGTGTTATAGATAATTATTTAACAAAAGAACAAAAAGCAGATTTGTTCAAAAAATACGGAAAGAACGAAAAAGATAGCGGTTCTTATGAATCTCAAATTGCTCTGTTTACTTATAGAATAAAACATTTAACAGAACATTTAAAGGAGCATAAAAAGGATTTTAGTACTGAAAGGGCACTGTTAAAGATGGTAGGTAAAAGAAGAAGGCTTTTAAGAAAACTAAAAGATGTTGATCTTGAAAGATATAGGGCAATTATTAGTGAATTAGGTTTAAGAAGATAGTTTTGAAAGCAATAAAAATAAAAAAGAGGCTTTGACGCCTCTTTTTTTATTATATAAAAATGGCTTTTGACTAAAAATAATAAATATGGAAAACATGAATGTAATTAGACAAACAATTAAAATGGACGATGGTAGGGAAATTATCCTTGAAACCGGAAAATTGGCTAAACAAGCACACGGTTCTGTCGTTTTAAAATTAGACAACACTATGCTATTGGCTACTGTAGTATCCTCAAAAGAACCTCGCGAAGATGTTGACTTTTTGCCATTGTCCTGTGAATACAGAGAAAAATTTTCTGCAATGGGACGTTTCCCGGGTGGTTTTATTAAAAGAGAATCTAAGCCATCAGACTATGAAATTCTTATAGCAAGACTTGTTGATAGGGCTTTACGTCCTTTGTTCCCCGAAGATTATCGTTCGGAAACATTTGTAACAGTGGAATTAATTTCAGGAGATAAAAATACACCACCCGATGCACTTGCAGGACTTGCAGCATCTGCTGCACTTATGGTATCGGATATACCGTTTAAAGGACCTATTTCGGAAGTAAGGGTGGCAAGAATAGATGGCGAGTTTAAAATAAATCCGCATTATGACGAATTCGAAAGGGCTGATATAAATATCATTGTAGGTGCTACAATGAAAGATGTTACAATGGTTGAAGGAGAAATGAAAGAAGTGCAAGAAGCCGACCTCGTGGAAGCTATAAAATTTGCACATGAAGCGATAAAAAAACAATGCGAAGTCCAACTTATGTTGGAAGAAGCTGCTGGGAAAAAAGAAAAAAGAGATTATCCAAAGCCTGAAGAAGATGAAGAACTGAAACAAAAAATCTGGAATGATCTTAAGGATAAAGTTTATGGTGTTGCAAAATCATTTATAAAGAATAAGCACGAAAGAAGTGAAGCTTTTGACAAAATTAAAGATGAATATATAGAAAAACTTAAAGAAGAAACAGGTGAAGACGGAGAAGTAAAAGAAAAATTAATTGATAAGTATTATCATGATTTGAATAAGGAAGTTGTTAGACAAATGATACTTAACGAAGGTGTTCGTTTAGATGGTAGAAATTTGGAGGAAGTAAGGCCAATTTGGTGTGAAGTAGATGTGTTGCCTTCTGCTCATGGTTCTGCTGTGTTTACTCGAGGTGAAACACAATCTTTGTCAACCGTTACATTGGGAAGCAAGATGGATGCACAGTCGATAGACGGTGTGGTATATCAAAGCGAAGAAAAATTCATTCTGCATTATAATTTCCCGCCATATTCAACAGGAGATGCAAGACCTATGAGAGGTCCGAGCCGCAGGGAAATAGGACACGGTAATTTGGCACATAGGGCATTGGAATATGTGATACCGAAAGATGAAAACGAAAATCCTTATACCATAAGAGTAGTTTCGGATATTTTGGAATCTAACGGCTCATCATCAATGGCTACGGTATGTGCCGGAACATTGGCACTAATGGATGCAGGTGTGCAAATTACAAAACCGGTTTCAGGTATTGCAATGGGGCTTATTACGGATCCTGAAACAGGTAAGTATGCGGTTCTTTCCGATATTCTTGGAGATGAAGACCACCTTGGTGATATGGACTTTAAAGTAACAGGAACAAAAGACGGACTTACCGCAACTCAAATGGATATTAAGATTGACGGACTTCCTTATGAAATTATGGCAAAAGCTCTTGAACAAGCAAAACGAGGAAGAGAACATATTCTAGGTAAAATGCTTGAAGTAATAAGTGAGCCGCGTCCACAATTTAAGCCTCACGCACCTAAGATTGTAAGGTTTGATGTGCCGAAAGATATGATTGGAACAATTATAGGTCCCGGAGGTAAGATGATACAAAGTATTCAGCAAAAGACAGGTACCATAATTTATATTGACACAGACTTTGAAGACAAAGGTGTTGTGGAAATAATGGGTGACAGTTACGACAAAGTGGAAAAAGCAACACAGATTATTAAAGGATTATTGGCTGTTCCGGAAGTAGGTGAAACTTATATGGGGGAAGTTATAGCAATAAAACCTTATGGTGCATTTGTTGAAATTTTGCCGGGAGTGTCCGGACTTTTGCATATCTCCGAGATAGATTGGGCACGAATTGACAAAGTTGAAGATATTTTACATGTGGGTGATAAGGTGAAGGTTAAATTGTTGTCAATTGATGACCAAGGTAAGTTAAAATTATCCAGAAAGGTTTTAATTGAAAGACCGGAAGGAATGAACAGAAGATAAGTGAGTTAATAACAGAAATTCCTGATAATTATTAAAGCCGGCATTGATATTTAAAAATCTTTGCCGGTTTTTTATTTAATAAATAATTATATTTTTGCGGAGAAAACTATGGTAGTATGAGTG
>JALTDM010000189.1 GCA_027074135.1 Bacteroidales bacterium | reverse complement strand
CTTATTGACGATCAACATAAAAAATTAATTGGTATTATAAATAAATTATATGATGCGTTCCTGAAAAATGAACATCAAGACAAAATTGCAGAAATAATACAAGAAATGGGAGAATATACTCAGTTTCATTTTAAAACTGAAGAGAATCTGTTTCGTAAAGTTGGCTATTCTGAGGAAATAGAACACATAAAAGAACATGAAGATTTTATTAAAAAAGTTGAAGAATTTAAAAAGAAATACAATAAAAATAAAGGTGCCCTAACCTATGAAGTAATGTCTTTTTTAAGAAATTGGTTAAATAATCATATACTTATTACAGATAAAAGATATGTTAACGAACTAAAAAAAATACCGGAATTCAATTTGAAAACGGATAAATAAAAATACCTTAAGTTTTTTTATACTTACTAAAATTATGTGGTGAAATTATACATAACAGAAGTTCGTTGTCTGATAGGAATATTTAAGTAATTCGGATTATTATTTAATTATTTTTAAGCAAAAAGTAATTCTATTTGTGTTATGCAAATACCATCATGGGGAATTTGATTATTTTTGCATTTAAATAAAAATCAAAATTATGAAAAAGCAATTTTTATTCATTATAATAACTCTTGTGTCATTATTTACTATATCTGCACAAGATACCACTACAGTTATTATTTTCCACACAAACGATATGCACGGCAGGCTTAAGACTTTTCCGCAAGCCAAGTTTATCATTGATTCTGTGAGAGCAATTTATAAGGATGTGTTTGTATTTTCTGCAGGAGATATTTTTACGGGCAATCCAGTTACAGATAAATTTGTGCCGGATACTTGCAAACAAAAGACCAAAAAATATTACGGCTACCCTATTATAGATTTGATGAACCGTGTGGGGTATGATGTTTCGGAAATAGGTAACCACGAGTTTGATTATACTATTCCCGTGTTTATAGAGAGGGAAAAACAAGCACGGTTTCCGTTTATTTGTGCCAACATGGACGGCAATGATACGGGAATTGTAACAAAGCCGTATGTTATGTTTGAGACTTCCCGCGGCGATAAAATTTTCGTTTTGGGACTTTTGCAAATAGGAGCAAACGGGTACCCGGATTCTTATGTTCCGAAAGTAAAACCCATAAAATTTTATGACCCTGAAAACGTATTGAAAAAATATAAAAAAGTAAAAGACACGGTTACAGTATCTATTTTATTATCTCATTTGGGTAGTGACAAAGACGAAGAAGTTGCATCCAAATATCCATATTTTGATGTGATAATAGGTGGACACACACACCACTGTGTAGATACTCTTGTAAACAATACTCTGGTATTGCAAGCAGGTAAATATATGAAATATCTGGGAATGACGACTTTAAAAATCTATAAAGGGAAGGTTGTGGAAAAGAAGGATACATTGTTTGATTTGAAAAGGTATAAAAATTATGACAAAACGCTGAAAAAATTGGTAGATAAGTACGAAAAAGCTCCGTATCTTGACGAAGTTATAGCAAAGGCAGGTCGCACATTTACAGGGGATAAAGACTTAGGTAAGATAATTACAGATGCTATGTTGGATTATACCGGAGCTGATATGGCATTCCAAAATGATGGAGGCATAAGGATTCATCAAATACCGGAAGGAAATATAACTTTGAGACAAATTTATGCGATGTCGCCTTTTGGTAATAAATATGTGGTGCTGGAAATGACACCCGAACAAATAACAGAAATGATTTTGTATGTATATGCTTTGACACACGAAGACGGATTGGAAGCAGGTGGAGTAGAGTTTTTGTTAAAAACAGATAACGGTAAAATAACCGGAGTTGTTCTGGAAAAAAATGGAAAAGAATTGAAAAACGGTGTATACAAAGTGGCAATTAACGACTATATGTTTACTGCATACAAGCTAAAATACAACAAAGTAATAAAAAAATACGACAAACCCGATGCTGAAGTTATTATTGATTATCTGAAGAAAATCAAGGTGGTAAAATGACAGATGCAATTAACAAAGCACTTTCGGTTATTAAGAAAGTTAAACATATAACAGCCTTTACGGGTGCAGGTATATCAGTTGAAAGCGGTATACCGCCTTTTCGCGGCGAAAACGGTATATGGAACAAATACGACCCGAAAATTTTTGATTTGCAATATTTTATCGAAAATCCGAAAGAAGATTGGGAACTTATTTACAAAGTGTTTTACAAAACTATAATGGAAGCCGAACCTAATACTGCTCATTTTGCACTGGCAAATTTGGAACGGAAAGGTAAGCTTAAGGCAATAATCACTCAAAACATTGATAACTTGCATCAAAAGGCAGGCAGTAAGACTGTGTACGAATTTCATGGCAATACCCGTAATGTAGTGTGTCTGGACTGCGGTAGAAAATATTCCGTAACATCGCTTGATATGTCAAACTTGCCTCCGAGATGTGAGTGTGGAGGATTGCTAAAACCTGATTTTGTGTTTTTCGGAGAATCTATTCCTCAAGATGTATTGGAAGCCTCTTTGAACGAAACTCAAATGGCTGATGTTTTCCTGCTTGTAGGTACTACCGGAGTTATTTATCCTGCCGGAGAAATTCCACGACTTGCAAAAAGAAACGGTGCAACCATAATTGAAATAAATATTGAACCATCTGAATACACGGGAAGCATAACGGATATTTTTATCGAAGAAAAAGCCTCTGTCGCACTAAAATGGCTGGATGAAAATTTGTAAAAAATCAAATCTTTGTAAGCCAACCTTCCATCCCTTTGGAAATCAATTGTTTTCTAAAAGAAAGGGCATCTTTTTTATTTTCAAACCTTCCGGTAATAACACGGTATAGCCCTTTTACATATTTAATTTGTAAGTCTAAAGTATCATCGTGTTGTGCTTTGAATTTGTAGGCATTGTCGCGATTGCTGAAAGCTCCTAACACAATACCGTAATATTTTTTATTGGGTGATGTTTTTTCTTGTTTTTGTCTTGTTGATTCTTTATTTACAACGGATGTTTGTAGTTTGGTTTGAAGAATAACTTGTTTTGTCGTATCTTTATTGATTGTTATTTCCGTTGGTTTAGTAGTTTCTTGTTCAGGTTTTCCCTTAGTTATTTGAGGATAAAGAGCATTTTTTATATCAAAAGTTTTTTCTATTCCATTAAGCATTTGCTTTTGTGGCGGTTGCAAGTTGTCGGTGTAAACCCTGTTGTGCAGCTTAAATGAGTCCGCCAACGATGCTTCATTGGTGTTGTAAGGTTTTGTCGGCATTAGAAGCAGGGAAATAATCAAACTTGCAGCTGCAATATATTTTCTTGCAGTTGTATTTTTTACTGGGTGGCTTATTTTTAACCTGCGTTGTTTTAACTGTCCTGAATATGTAGGAAGTTCCTCAAACCCGAATCGTTCTATTTCTTTTACAAACCCTGACGGTATATATTCGATATAACCTTTTGCGGATGATAAGGTACCAATTATCTCAAGAGAAGCTTTTTTGTATTCTTTCAAAGAGTTTTTAACAGATAAGGTGAATGAATCAATAAGCTTTTTTGCTTCTTGAAAAGAAATGGAATTCACCTCGGACAAGAAAAACAGAAATTCTGTATTGTTGCATTTTAAGTTTTCCGAGAAATAAACCTTAAAAGTTGAAGGTATAAAGGTTTGAGTGTCAGCATTAAAATATGCGGGTATCTCTTCGCAAATGAAGCCGCCGATACCTTCCAAACAAACCTTTCCGTTTTTTAATAAGTATGTAAATATCTGTTTTTCAATACTCATTGTAAAATCCTCTGTTCACAAATATAAATCAAATTTCCGAATAAAAATTGCTGAAAGTTCGTTGTTATTGTCTTGCTAAGTGTATCACATTATGAGCCAAATGTTTAGGGCTTGAAAGAAAATTTATTTTTTTAACAATCAGATTATCAGTATTTTAGTTTTATTGTGCATAGGCTTAGAGTGTTGGGTAAGGTTTTAATTATCTCTAATAATAAAATATAAAATCAAACTATAATAAGTATTGTAAAAGGCTTTATTTTAGAGAGTTTACTTATAAATTCCTTAATGTATAATTGTGGCATTAATTCTTATGTAATATTCATTTTAATAAAAAGTATTATCTTTGCACTCCTGAATTAAGTGTGATGGATAATGGGCATAACAGCCTAAAAGAGTAACACTTGAAAATTTTAAAATTATGGAAAGATTAAAAATTAAAGCACAAGTAAGAAAACCTGGCAGAAAAGAAGCTGCCAGATTGAGAAAAGAACTTATGGTTCCTTGTGAATTATACGGTTTTACCTTAGAAGAAAACTTACATTTTGCAGTAAAAGAAGTTGATTTAGACAAGCTTGTTTTTACTCACAAAGCTTACATTGTTGAATTAGATGTGGATGGGAAAGTTTACGACGCAATTTTGCAAGACATTAGTTTCCATCCTGTTAGCGACAAACCTGTACACGCAGATTTCTTACATGTAACTTCTGACAGACCTGTTAAGATGAAAGTTCCTGTAGAATTAGTAGGGGTAGCAGAAGGTGTAAAAGCAGGTGGTAAACTAATGAATCCTACACGTTACCTTAAGGTTAAAGCAATGATTGATAATTTACCTGATGCCGTTGAAGTAAATGTAGAAAAACTTAATATAGGTCAAACGATTAAAGTTGGAGAATTAAGTCCTGAAAATTACACTATTCTTAATGCACACAATACAGTTGTTGCATCTGTGAAAGCAACTAGGGCAAGTATTGCGGCAGCTGCAGCAGCAGAAAAAGAAGCTCAATAAAGCATTAGAAATTATTTAGGAAAAGGAGATCTGGCGGTCTCCTTTTTTTGTTTTATAATACTTTGAAAAACTCCTCAAACTTTTCAGGTGGCACTGAGACACTTATTCGTGCATATTTATCACCCAACTCAGGTTTCAGTTTGGTAAAATAGCCGAGAGACACACTACCAATTCTGTTTTCCAACAATTCGTCTTGTGTTTTGTTTACTATCACAAAAATTCCCATTGGAGTGGTGTCTTGATAAAATTCTTTTGCAAGCAAATCTTTTTCTTTCAGCAAGTTTATATTTTTTCTAATGCCTTCCACAGTTGTTTTCTTAAAATCGATTACTGCTTTTTTCCCTTGAGGAGTGGTCAGCAGTAAGGTAACCAATTTTTGTGCAAAGGCATTTATTCCGTTAGTTGCAAACAAAAGTCTGAGTGTCAATTCTTCCATCAAGTCTGTATCATGGTTGTAAATAAAGCCTATTCTTTGTCCGCTGAGCCCGATGGCTTTGCTGAAGCTTTCGTTTATGATTACATTTTCCAGTAATGATAATTTGTAAAAGAAATCTTCCGAATCATCGGTAAAAACACGCCTGTAAGGACTATCCCAAATCACAATGTGACCTGCATTGTTCAATTTAGTTATCAAGTCTAGCATTTTGTCATCATCGTACTTGTTTCCCAGTGGATTGTTCGGGTCACAAAAAACAAAAGCCGATTTTGGGTATTTGTCAATGTTTTGCTCTATTTGTTCATAATTTTCGTAAAAATCAGCTTCCCGTTTTCTTATGATGAGAATTTGGGCATAAGTTCCCCAGAAGAACAGAGGCAAGTAAAATTTATTTACATCCAATGTTTGAAACAGCAGGTCGAGTCCCATTGTGCCGCCTCCCGTTACAAGTATTTGATTGTGTTTTGCCTCGTTTTTAAAGTACGATTCGTTTATTGCATCTTTCAGTCCTATATGGCCCCGGACAGGCGGATAGTATTGGATTTCCCCGCTGTTGAAGTCAATAAGTTTTACCACTTTGCTCAAATCAATGTTGGTAACGGCATTTATTCCCCTGTTGAGCATAAGGTATTCCTGTCCTGTCTCTTGCGAGAGTTTCTTGATTTTTTCGCCAATGCCTACTATTGCCGAAAATTTTGCTCCCGATTTTTTAAATGGTATTTCCATCGTTTATTGTTTTTAATTGTCATATTCAAACATAGGATCCCATGGAGGAAGTTTGGTTCTCTTTTGGTCCAAAAGTTTGAGGATTTTAGGACTTAAATATTTTTTGTTTATCACAATTCTGAACATATAATTGTCAAACCATTCGTCTGTCATAATCAAATAGCCGTTGTGTCCGCTGTTGCGTCCCCAGCTGTTTTCGAGTAACCACTTTGTTATATTGCCTTTGTCGTCTGTATCAACACCCACAAGAGCCATTCCGTGAGTTGAACCGCTTTGGTGAGTCAATATTCTTGCCCTTTTGTCCATTGTAAATTTTGTATCAAACAAACTGGCATAGTCGTAATTTCCCATAGCCAAGATTCCTTTGTCACGGCTGAGTTCTTTGCCCACATCACAAGAGAAATACATTGCCTCATTGTTTTTGATAGATTCCAAAGCAGCATTTTTGAAATCTTTGGTAGGCAGATTGATAAACCACCAGTTTATGCCTTCGTACAAGTTGCGGTCAAATTTTATTTCATAAACCTTATAATATTCGCGGCTCGGGTCATCCATTATTAAAACATAATCGTCAAGGTTGAGTCCGATGTATTTATCGTAAAATGATTTTGGGGTATATTTTCCCCATTCGCTTATGTTTCCGTCAGCATCTTTGTATCTCCAAGTAAATTCCGTGGGCGGTTCGCCAAGTGCAATAACAAGTATTTTGTAAATATCTTTGAGCATATTTACTTTTTCTTTTTCCAATTCGTTGTAAGAGGCGCCTTTCAATGCTTCTTCTTTTAATGTGTAACCGTATTCACGCAGTTTTGTTCTTAATACTGATGCAAGTTGTCTTGTATTCTCGCTTTGTTCGGTTTCGGGCATAATATCTTTTGGCACTACTCCGTATTTTTTTACTAAGTTTACAAACAAGTTCCACACACCGCCGTCTCCAACCGGATTGTTAAACAACCATTCTACCGTCCTGTCGTCATACTTGGCTTTGCCTGTTTGAATAATTCCTTCCAAGAAAAGGTTTGATTTTTCTAATAAATCATAGAAATAAAGGTAATTGGTGGAAAATTCGAAAGAAGGCAGGTTTAATTTATTTATTATTATAGGTCTTATTGTGTTTAAACTGGCAAACATCCAACATCTTCCAGATTGTTTTTGATTTGTAATCCCTTTTGTTTTCACTTTGTATTTAAAATAATCGTCTATATTATCATTTTTGCCTGTGTATGCCAATTTATTAATTTTATTATGTTGCACTGCATGTTCTACGGCTTTATGGTATTTTGTCTCCGCGTATCCTTGCTTTAGTTTTTTTAGGATATTGGGGGTTATTGCACCTTTTTTCAAATTTTGTGCATAACCAGTAACTAATATACTAAAAATTAAGCTGAAAAATAGTATCCTCTTCATAATTTGTTCGTTTTGAGGTTTATTTAATTATTTTTCTAAATTATTTGTAAAAGTTTTGGAACCGTTTCCTTTCGAGAAAATTTTATCTACTGTTTTATTTATTTCTTCTTCAGGCAAAATTTTAACATTTGTTACCAAAAATTCCTCCCGGATAAAGTCTCCATATTCGTTTATGTTTGTTATAATTTCTCTTAACAAGTCAAGTACATTTTTCCTTATGTCATAAAGGAGAAGAGCAGAAACGAAAAAATCTCCGAAGTACAACTTTTCCAACTCACCATTATTTTCTTTGAGCGCTATTGACAGTTCGTTTTTTACTACAAGTTTTTCTGTATTAGTAAATGATATTTGCTCCTTTTTTATAAAAACCACAAAAAATCTCAGTTTATCATCCTTGCCTCCTAATCCTGATGCAATAAGGACTTTTTTCTTGTCAAGAAAAGAATTTTCCAGTGTAAGTTTACTCTGTTGTTGAGCTAATTTCACCCAATTTAATAGTTCTTCCGGTGCGTTTTCAGAAAACTTTTTTATGGCATTATATGATTCAACTTCTTCCATTGAGGCTAAAAGAACAAGAATATGTTTTTTTTCTCCACTAGGAATATTATTACTGAATAAATCATCAATAAGATTTTTCAATATATTTTTAAGATTTTCTTCATCATCCAGATTAAAATTCTCCATTAAATCTTGAGCTACTTTAAAATATTCCAACTGTACTTTTATAGGTACTGAAGGATCTACGATTTCAAATTCGTCATTAAGTTCATTTATATATCTCCTAAATTCTTCAAAACTTTCTATAGAATCCATAAT
>JALTDM010000188.1 GCA_027074135.1 Bacteroidales bacterium | reverse complement strand
AAATTGCATCTATTGTATGAGAGGGAATTATGAGATAGGAATTTGAGGAATGGAAAAGAAAAATAGAGGTTGGTTATGCAGTTAATAACTTTTTATAAGGCGGTGTAATATGAATGTAGGTGGCGTAAAAACAAAATGCCGAGCAAAGGCGCATAAGCAGAGAGGTTGCATGTGAGGAAATATCATTTATTGTAAACTTCATTATTGCAAAAAGTGTTAATGAACTGCATTTAAAAGCCTCAAAGCAAATTGCCTTCGCAGATTTTCAGAATCCCATTTTGAACCTGTTAATCCCCGCACCAGAACCCGAACCTCAATAAGTACTTTGCAAACAAAGCGTAAAAATTGCGTAAATACAAAATCTGTTTGCAAAGTTTTTAAAACAAACTAAAATTTGAAAGGAGAAAAATGATGAAAAAAATAAACAAAGACAAATTGTTTAGAAGTATAATATCTATTGGTATTGTCGGAGCAATGTCATTAATTTTACTGATTTCACCGATACTTAATGTAAAACATGCAAAAGCATCCACGAAGGTAAAAGAATGGACTTTTTCTGACAATGCTCTGCATCTTTCTTATGATGCAGTAGAATATCAGGATGACACATTTGTTATCAAAGAATTTTACTTCAATTCTCTTTCAAGGACGATTACAGGGCATGCTTATATTGATACAGTTAATGGCAAAAAGGAAGATAGAGCAGCAGTAGATTCTTCTACTTTGAATTACTGGAGTAATGTGATCAATTCTTATCAGAAACAAGAATTTTGGGATAGTGTAAAATCTGCTATAGACTTTCTTAATCTTTATTTAACACCATGGGGTTCGCTCTCCTATATTGACTATATTAGATTAAGTGCAAAGGCAGCTGTTAATGCGCATTCGTTTATAAATAATAACAATGGGCTTGCAACAAATGTAGATAAAACAATTTATGAAATGGCTTGTGCTTCTGACTGTGCATGGGATCTCGCACATAATCCCCGTGTTATTGTGCCTTCTATAAAGAGATCTATTAAATAATGGAAGAAATAACAGAACAAACAAACACCAAATTAAAGTCTCTGCAAAGAGTCGTAATAAGCGCAAACTGGTTAATTATTTTTTTCTTCGGTATGGGAACAGGAATTATACTTTACAACAAGAACTCGTTTGCGAAATTGAACGGCGGGCTGCTGAACAGCAAAGCTTTTACCACGACTATCGTAATACTGCTGTTTACTCTGTTTTTATTGATTATGGGTTTTTGCATTCCCGTATACTCGAAGAAACGGGTGTATAACGGTTCAGTGCTCATTGAAATTCCCGAGAGAATGCTTACCGCATTGCAGATATTTAGCGAGGTAGTATTATTCTTCGTAATTTTATCTCCTCTATTCCACCAGAATAAAGCGCTTCTCACTGCGGAAGTGTTTGCCGTTTTGTTATTGTTCTCCCTGCAAATCCTGATGTTTTCAAAGAGGTCTAAGTATGTGCTGCTTCTTTTCATTGCAGCTGCTTTTTCCACTCTTGCACTGATGTCTGCAAAACTATTATTCAGTCCGAATGCGCAAGTTTTTTCTTTCTGGATACTGAGCTTCGTCCTCGTAGAATTGGTAGATGCGGTTTCTTGCATCGTGATAAAGAAAAACGTTTAAGTGGGCTTTCGTAAGTTGTTTGGTATAGGTACTTCAATTAGTAATTAAAAAGTTGGATGCTTGTCTATGTAATATATTTTTATTGCTTGCACTGCATTAAAAGATAAATAGCATTTAAGAAAGGGGACTTAGCTATCCAAAGTCCCCTTTCTTCATTAGATCTACTTTTGTTTTTTTCTCTTTTTCATTTCAAGTTTTTTTAAAAATCTTTTAGCGACTTTTTACAAAGTTTCTTCCAGAATTGCGGAACTTTTTTGTGAGTTTTCCGTCTATTGTATAGAGGTGTAAAAATTTAACGGAAAAATTGGGTGAAGAAAGTGAAAAACTGTGAAACGCTTTTGAGGAAATTTTCATCTATATAAGTGAAAGGAAAATTATGGGAAAGGAAATTACGGAAAATAAAAAAGAAAAATGGGAGCAGGTTTTGCAGTTAATAAGAATGCTTTTTACAAGGAGGTGGTGTAATATGAATGTAGCGATTATAAAAATTAATCGTTGAGCAAAGGTAAATTAGCAACAAAGCGCTTGCGAAAATTGCCTTCGCAAACTTCCAGAACCTCTTTTTGAACCCGTTAATCTCCGCACCAGAACCCGGAACCTCAATAAGTACTTCGCAAACGAAGTTAAAAATTGCATAAACATAAACATAAACTCGTTTGCAAAGTTTTTAAAACAAAATACCGAGGATAAAATAATGAAAAAAATAATTACTTTGTTTATCTGCTTGATATTGATTGCTATTTCAGTAGCAAGTGTTTCTAATGGTTCAACTTATAGAGCAAATGCATTTTCTCACAGT
>JALTDM010000187.1 GCA_027074135.1 Bacteroidales bacterium | reverse complement strand
ATCTGATGTCCAATCCATTGATAGCCAGAGGGACGGTGTTATTGAATATATAGTTCAATCCGGAGATACGATTAGTTCCTTATCAAAAAAGTTTGACATTACTCCTAATACTATTTATTGGGCCAATGGTCTCAATAAACGTTCTTCCCTCAAAATAGGTCAAAAATTAGTTATTTTGCCTGTTTCGGGTATAATCTATCATGTTCGGGAAGGAGATACTCTTTTTGGAATTGCCAAAAAATATAAAGCAAGTATAGATAAAATAATAAGATATAATGATTTGTCAGGAGACAAAATTTATCCATCAGATGTTTTGATTATTCCTGATGCGACAATGCCAGTTTATGTTTACCATAAAGCACCTTCTTCTAAGTATAGTTTTTCTAATATCTCTTTACCTAAAGATTATTTTATCTGTCCAGTGCCATTAACTCGCGGAAAATGCTTGGTAACTCAAAATTTGCATTATTTTAATGCTGTTGATCTTAGTACGCCTGGCATCTCATGTGGGAAACCGGTTTTTGCCGCTGCCCAAGGTAAAGTATTACAGACTAAATATGGATATAATCATTGTTATGGGAACTTTATTAAAATTTTACATCCCGACGGATTAGTAACCTTATACGCTCATTTACAGACTATTTTGGTCCATCCCGGACAATCAGTTTATCAGGGGCAGGTTATAGGATATATTGGCCATACGGGGCATACTATACCAAAAGGTCCAGCTGGTTGTCACTTGCATTTTGAGGTGAGGAATACAAAAGGAACACCTCCTCGCAATCCATTTGCTTATTAGGAAAAACATTTTAAGAGATTAAAAAAGCGGGGTTATTCCGCTTTTTTTTAATTACAAATTTTGTAATGAATCATCTCTCGTTTTTAATTCTATACATTAGAGCCTCTAAAACATCACTATAAGATATTTCGTCTCGTTGGTCTAAATCAGCTATAGAACGGGCTACCTTTAGTGTTCTATAAAATCCTCGGACAGATAATTTATTAGAATCTATATAAGATTTAAGGAGATTTTGAGACTTAAAGCCTATATGGCAATACTTTTTTATCTGGGGATTTTCCATCTCGGAATTAGTAAGTATCTTATTTCCCGAACTAGCGGTTCTCTCATTTTTGAATCTTTCTCTTTGGATTTCTCTGGCTATCTTAACTTTTTCCCTTATATGTTGGCTTAAGTCTTTTTGATCGGGAGTAATTAGCTTTTCGTATTTTAAAGGAGGCAATTCAACTGTAATATCTATTCTATCTATTAAAGGGCCGGATAATTTTCTTTTGTATCTAGCTATCTGAGAGCGATTATCAAAACATGGTTTATCTCCATTCTCAAAGTATCCACATGGCGTGGGATTGGCGGCTGCTATAAGCGTAAATTGGCAAGGCAGAGTGACCTGATATCTAGATCTTAAAATGGATATTTTTCCGTTTTCTAGCGGTTCTCTTAAGGCTTCAAGTATATCTCTATGAAATTCTGGAAATTCATCCAAGAAAAGGATTCCACGGTGAGCAAGGGTAATTTCTCCTATTCTTAAAGGCGTTCCTCCCCCGATTATTGATGTCTTTGATGACGTATGGTGTGGCGAACGGAACGGTCTCTTGATAATGAGAGGATGCTTTTTATCGAGGAGACCGGCTACGCTATATATTTTGGTTACTTCTAAAATTTCTTCTTCGTTAAGCGGAGGGAGGATGGATGGCAAAGATTTAGCTAATAAACTTTTTCCTTCTCCGGGAGGACCGATCATCAATAAATTATGGCCACCAGCTGCTGAGATTTCCAGAGCCCTTTTAGCATATTCTTGCCCTTTAATCCAACTAAGGTCAACAACGTATTTTCGATTAGGCAAAAGGCTAGTATAATTATTAATCTGAGGAGGGATAAGATCTATTTTATGGCTTAAATATAAAATGGCTTCTTTTAAATTTTTAACCCCGATTATTTTTAAATTATTAAAATTATCTGTATAATTTAAAGCTAAAAATGCTTCTAAAAAATTATCCTTGGGAAGGATAAGCTCAACAGGCTTTTTAGATTCTCTCAACATAAGAGCTAAAGAAATTACTCCCTTAACAGGTCTTAGCTCTCCATCAAGAGATAACTCTCCAATAAATATTTTATCTTGAGGGTTGAACTCTATTTGTTTAGATGCCAGGAGATAAGATATAGCTATAGGGAAATCATAAGAAGATCCTTCTTTTTTTAAATTAGCCGGAGCTAAATTTACAAGTACTTTTTGAGAACGGCTGTCTGGATAAATAAATTTTGTTGTTTTTAGGGCGGCATTTACCCTTTCTTTTGCTTCCTCCACTGCTTTATCTGGCAATCCTACAATATTAAAACGATGAAGTCCGTGATGTATTTCTACTTCAACCTCGATTATTTGGGGTTCTACCCCTATGATAGTAGCGGAAAAAATTTTGGAGGGCATAT
>JALTDM010000186.1 GCA_027074135.1 Bacteroidales bacterium | reverse complement strand
ATAAACGGTATTGCCGGAATGAAAAATATTTCCGAATTGTCTAAGATCGGGTGGCGCACTCTTGCATTGTATATCCTGACTACTTTTATTGCTATCGTTACCGGGCTTACACTTGCCAATGTGATTAAGCCGGGAAAGTATGCTAAAATTGATGTATCTATGGTTCAAGCTGAAGAGTTAAAAAATAAAATACACAACACTGATTCTCGCCCGTTAGGTTTCCTGGAAGATTTAGTACCCGATAATATTGTTTCTGCTGCGTCGAATAATAAAAATATGCTGCAAGTAATATTTTTTTCCTTCCTGTTCGGAATTGCATTGGTAAAGGTGAAAAATGAAAAAACTACCGTTCTTAAAAACTTTGTTGAAGCTGTGAATACGGTCATAATGAAAATGATAGACATAATAATGAAATACGCTCCAATAGGGGTTTTTGCTCTTATTGCCGATGTCTTGTTGTCGTTTTCTGCCAAATCGGGTGTAGAAGGCATTTTTGTCTCTCTTGCAATTTACAGTTTAACTGTTGTTGCAGGATTGTTTTTTATGGTTTTGGTTGTTTATCCGTTGCTTTTAAAGATTTTTACAAATAGAAATCCCTATGATTTTCTGAAAAAAATTCTTCCTGCACAATTGCTTGCATTTTCTACAAGTTCAAGTGCTGCTACTTTACCAGTAACTATGGAAATTTGCGAAAAAGAGATAAAAATATCAAAAGAAATTAGTAGTTTTGTGCTCCCGATTGGTGCTACGGTCAATATGGACGGAACCAGTCTTTACCAGTCGGTTGCGGCTCTTTTTATAGCTCAACTTTATGGTATTGATTTGGGATTGGGTGCACAAATTACGATAGTTCTTACGGCATTGTTGGCATCTATAGGTGCGGCGGCTGTTCCCGGTGCGGGAATGGTGATGTTGATAATAGTTCTTAATTCTGTCGGCTTGCCAAACGAAGGCATAGCAATAATTCTTACGGTGGACAGACTTTTGGATATGTTGCGTACAAGTGTGAATGTTACAAGTGATGCCACCGTTGCCACGATAATTGATGAAATGAATTAGTTAATGTGCTAATGAGATAATGTGTTAATTGGTTAATGAGTTTTTGGGTTGAGTGAGGGTTGTAATTAGCACATTAATAAAATTAATAAATTAACACATTAATCTGCCTCCTTAGCTCAGTAGGTCAGAGCGACTGTCTCGTAAACAGTAGGTCGGGGGTTCGAATCCCCCAGGAGGCTCTAAATTCCGGCTCTTTTTGATGAAGTCTTTTTTGTTTTTTTTGTTTTCTTGCTTTTACTTTTCCGTTTTTTCACAAAATCTTGTTGTGGATACCATTTTGATTTCCGGTAATAAATCAACTCAGGATTTTGTTATAAGGAACGAATTGCCCGTAATGCCTGGAGATACTGTAAAAAAAAGTGAACTTACGAAGATTAAGGTTCTTATTCATGACAATGTTTTCAATACCGGATTGTTTAATTATGTTTATGTATATGACAGTATTTTGCCGTCAAATAGAATAATTTTAAAAGTTAGAGTAGAAGAACGTTGGTATATTTGGCCTTATCCTATTTTGGAGCACGCTGATGTGAATTTTACTAATTTCCTGTTGGGTGAGCATTGGAACAGGGTGAATTACGGTGCAATGCTTATGTGGTACAATTTTCGAGGCAGGCGTGACTTTCTAAAAGTAAAGTTCCGCGAAGGTTATAAAAAGCAATACGGTGTTGCTTATCTGAATCCTTATCTATTCAAAACACGTAAGTTTGCATATTACCTTGAATTAAACCTGAACAAACGGAATGAAATACCTGTTGATATTGCTGGCAACAAACTTGTTTATGTTGCAGGTGATGCTTCGTTATATAATGATTTGCACGCAGGCGGATTTTTCAGCTACAGGCCTACATTGTTCAGTTCGTTTTACCTCAAAATGAATTTACACGATGCCCGCTTAAATCTGCCCGAAAGTGCAGGCGGACAAAGGATAAAGTACGGCGATTATGAATTGTCTTATGTACTTGACAAGAGAAATATCAAGTATTTTCCGACTTCCGGATTTTTCTTTTCGGTGTCTTCGTCACTCAGGTCGGAAAATAACGGACAAACCACAAAGACTTTTTTCAGGCTGTTGAAAGTAGATATGCGTAAATATTATGAACTTGGCAATAAATGGTATCCGTCATTCAGATTTTTTTACAACGATTTTAATGCAGGTAACAAATTGACTGTTTTGAATTTGGATTATTTAACTTCCAATAATATTCGCAATTATGAATTGTATGTATTACCTATGCGGGCAGCGTTTCAAACCGAACTGAAATATAACCTTGTGCCTGTCAAAATAAAAAAATTAAACTTCATAAAGTCGTATAAGTTTAACAAGCCGTTTTTTTCTATTTACACCGGAGTGTATGCCGATGCTGGTTATAGAACAAGTTGCTGCGGTATAAC
>JALTDM010000185.1 GCA_027074135.1 Bacteroidales bacterium | reverse complement strand
GTTTATTTCTTAAAAATCAAAATATTATAAATTGATTACTAATGAGACTAATAAAAAATGTATTAAAAGCTATTGTTATATTAAAAAAGAGTATTACTTTTGCAACCGCATTTGAAAATAAAAATAAGCTCTGAAGCTTTTTCATAACAAACGGATGGTTGGGTAGCTCAGCCGGTAGAGCATCTGCCTTTTAAGCAGAGGGTCCCGGGTTCGAATCCCGGTCCAATCACAAAGAGGAACAAGGGAACGGTAAAATAAAAGGATTTTACCGTTTTTTTGTATTAACCTCTAAGCTCTTAGATAAGGTAGCGTGGCCGAGTGGCTAGGCAGAGGTCTGCAAAACCTCGTACAGCGGTTCGAATCCGCTCGCTACCTCTCTTTTTTATCTTCCCTCTTTTAAAACTTTTCGTTATTTTTGCAGTGAATTTAACAGCGCTGATGAAAAAGTTTTCTTTTATAATTTTTGTATTATTGATTTTCTTTTCGTGTAGTAAAGAATCTAAATGGGATTGCCTTAAATCTACCGGTAATATCACTACTAAAACCGTAAGTACAGGTGCTTTTTCGGTACTTCAAATAAAAAGTTATTTCGATATTACTTTGGTGCAAGATTCACAAAACTATGTTTTGTTTAAGGGAGGAGAGAATCTGTTACCTAAAATTAATGCCGTAAACAATGCAGGAATATTGGACATAAAAGACGAAAACAAATGTTTGTGGGTGCGAAATTATGAAAAGGAAAAACCTGAGGCGGAAATTCATTTTACGCGATTGGATTCTGTTATAGCATATCGTGAATGTGATATAAGATCTGTAGGAGAAATAAAAAATGATGTGTTTTTATTAAATTTCCTTCAGTCACATCTAGCTACATTGAATATAAATATAGATGTAAAAGATTTTTATTTGAAAATAAATCCATCTTCTGGTGATTATTATGTGAGGGGTACTTGTTGGAACAATTATATTTATTCTATTGGATATTCATACGTTCATACAGAAGATTTGAATTGTGTCAATAGTTATGTTTATTCTTATGAAACGGGTAATATATTTGTTGCACCGAGGGAAATTCTAGAAGCACATATTTTCAATCATGGGGATGTCTATTGCTGTACTAATCCTTTTAATATAAAATTGGAAAAACCGGATTATGCTTCAGGCAATTTAATTTTTAAATCATGTTCGGATACATTGTAAAAAAAATATTGTATTCAATTTTAGTGGTATGGGGAGTTATTTCATTGTTGTTTCTTATATTCAATGTTGTTCCGAATGACCCTGCACGTATGGTGTTGGGACAACACACAGATTCACTGTCAATTGCAATGGTCAAACAAGATCTGCATTTAGATGACCCTATTTACAAGCAATACCTTTCTTATTTGAATGACATATCGCCGATTTCGTTTTATACAACAAAAAACAAGAAGTCTATTTTTTATTTGTCGCAAGAAAAGTATAAGCCTTACAAAATATTATTTAAAACCGGGGGATGGGCGGTTATATTGAAATATCCGTACCTAAGGCGGTCGTACCAAACAAAGAAGAAAGTAACAACAGTAATAAGTGAGACATATCTCAATACGCTTGTGTTGGCTGTTGTAGCAATTGTGATAGCTACTATTTTAGGGTTGTTTTTCGGGATTATTGCAGCAATTTTCAAGGACAGCATTTTGGATAAATTGATTTTGGTATTTACATCATTGGGAATGGCATTGCCATCATTTTTTGCTGCAATAATTATAGGTTGGATTTTTGCGTATTTGTTGCATGATTATACGGGATTTAATCTAACAGGTAACTTGTTTGAAATTGATGATTTCGGTAGGGGGCAGGTGTTGGTATTGCAAAATCTTATTCTTCCCGCTGCAACACTGGCAATCAGACCTGTTACGGTGATAACCCAACTTACCCGCAATAGTTTGCTGGAAACACTCTCTCAAGATTTTGTCCGGACTGCTTATGCTAAAGGTCTAAGTTTCTTTAGGGTACTAATAAAGCATTCTTTGATGAATTCGTTAAATCCTGTTGTTACGGCTGTATCTGGTTGGTTTGCATCGCTTTTGGCTGGAGTTGTATTTGTAGAGTATATCTTTGGTTGGAAGGGATTAGGCTATGTTGTAGTTAATGCACTTAATAATCTTGATTTTCCTCTTGTAACGGGTATCGTTATTACAATATCAATTATCTTTGTTGTTGTAAATATCTTGGTGGATATAATTTATGTATATCTGGATCCGAGAATAAAACTTTGAATGAAATGAACAGAAAAATAGTAGCAGGTAACTGGAAAATGAATACCTTATTGGAAAGTGCAATAAGGTTAGCCGGAGATGTAGATTCTCTGCTTGCAGAGAGAAATCCCGGTGATGTGACGGTTATTTTAATCCCGCCGTTTCCTTTTATTCACAATGTAGCTGATGTAATAGACAGGACTAAAATAAAAGTTGGAGCGCAAAATTGTGCATCCGAAGCAGAAGGTGCTTACACAGGTGAAGTTTCAGCAGCAATGATAGAAAGCACTGGAGCAGAATATGTAATAATCGGTCACTCCGAAAGAAGACAATATTTCGGTGAAAATGATGAAATTTTGTCAAAGAAACTCAAACTTGTTTTGGAAAATGATTTAATACCGATTTTCTGTATTGGCGAAAAGTTGGAAGAAAGAGAAGCAGGCAAGCAATTTGAAGTGGTTGAAAACCAGCTTAAAAACACAATATTATCATTAAACAAAGATGATGTGAAAAAACTTGTAATTGCTTATGAGCCTGTTTGGGCTATAGGAACGGGAAAAACTGCAACACCGGAGCAAGCACAAGAAATTCATGCCCATATAAGAAAATTACTTGGCAATAAATTTGGTACAGATATTGCAAACCAAATTCCTGTGCTTTATGGCGGCAGTGTAAAACCAGGTAATGCAAAGGAACTTTTTGCACAGCCGGATATTGATGGTGGTCTTATAGGCGGAGCGTCTCTTAAAGCAAATGATTTTGTGGATATAATTAACTCATTCTAAAAAGCAATAAAAAATGGCAGAACAAATTATTACAAAAGACACTACTATTGAAGAATTGATAGAAATAGTGCCAGCATCCGTTAAATATCTTATGGAAAAGGGCATCAGATGTATAGTTTGCGGTGAACCTATTTGGGGTACCCTTGAAGAAGCAGCTCAGGAAAAAGGTTTTAGCGATGCAGATATTGAAGGTTTTGTAAAAGATTTGAATTATCTGTATGAACATAGGGATGAATACAAAGAAAATGAACCTGATAAAAAGATAGATGTTGATAAATTAGACTTGAATAAATAATTTTTTTAATTTTGCACTAGTTAAATTAAGTTATATAAATATTTGAATGTTATGAAGAAAATTGCGTTAGTACTTTTATTATTGGGAGGTGTTGCCGTTGCTTATGTTGCCAATGCTGGCGGACCTAAAGACAAAAAAGAAGGTGATGTTAAAATTCTTAATTCGGATTCATTCGACGGTTTTATTAAAAAAGGAATATCTGTTGTAGATTTTTGGGCAACTTGGTGTGCTCCTTGCCGCGTTCAAGGTCCAATTGTAGAAGACCTTGCTAAAGAAATGAAAAAAGTTAAATTTGGTAAATTAGATGTAGATAAAAATAGGAAAGTAGCAGCTAGATTTGGTATAAGGGGGATACCGACTTTGATTATTTTTAAGGACGGAAAAGTTGTTGAAAAAGTTGTAGGATTACATCAAAAAGAAGATTTGAAAAAAATTATAGGAGCACATTTAAAATAGTTTGAACTTTTTTACAAAAATAAACTTAACTTAGGGGCTTTAAAGCCCCTATTTATATTATGAAAGTACAAAAGTTTATTTTTAACGATTTCAGGGAGATTACTTATTTGGTTTATGATGAAAAGTCAAGAGAAACGGTTATTATAGATCCCGGTTGCAATAAAGATTCTGAAAGAAAGCGTATTGTTGAATATATCGAAAAATACGGCTTGAAGCCGATTGCAATTGTAAATACACATGGACATTTGGATCATATTTGCTGCAATAAGTTTATAAAAGATAAGTATAATATTGAAATATTGTCAAACGATAAGGAGTTAGACAATTACAAAATGGCTGCTACTGTTGCGGATTTTTATGGTTTCCCTTTTGAAGAGTCTCCTATGCCCGATAAGTTTATAAAAGAAGGTGATGAAATAGCTTTTGGTAATTCAAAACTTATTGTGTTTGAAACATCGGGGCACACTGTAGGAAGTATATCTTTGATATCGCCCGAAAAAGAAATTGTTTTTACGGGTGATGTTATTTTTCAAGGGAGTATAGGAAGAACTGATTTACCCGGTGGTGACTTGGATGTTCTTATTAAAACAATTAAAGAGAAAATACTAACCCTGCCTGATGAAACAATAATATTTTCAGGTCATGGTTATGAAACGACAGTTGGCGAAGAAGCAAAAAATAATCCGTTTATAAGAGAAATGTTAAAAGATGAAGATTAATTCTTTTTCTCTTTTTCATTACATTTTGCACAAACACCTTTCATAAATAAGATAGTTTGATTTACCGTGAACCCGTCTAGTTGTTTTATGTCGTGAAATTCTATATTGGTATGTATGTCGTATATTTTACCACATTTCTCACATTTAAAATGTATGTGTGGGGTAGTATCGTAATCAAATCTGATTTCCTTTTCATCGATTTTTAAAATCTGCACTAAATTTTTTTCTACGAATAAATATAGATTGTTATATATAGATGTTTTTGACAATGTCGGTATTTCCGGTTTCAATTCTCTATATATAGTATCAATTGTTGGGTGTGTATAATGTTGTGACAAATAATTAATTAATTTGTACCTTAATAAGGATGGCTTAATATTATGTTTCCTCAAAATTTCTTCAGCTTCAGAATATGTCATTTTATAATGGTTTTAAGATTGTTATCATTTCAGAAAACAAATGTACAAATAATTTTTATATAAAATGAGTTTGTGTTGTGTTTTAAGGTATTGTTAAATTCTTGATATTGCAATAAATTGATTACCAGCATGTTGTAAAAATGTCGGTTGATAACTTGTGAATAAGTAATTTTGGTGGTAAAGATTTTAATTTTGATATTTGTCAACGAAAATAAAAATGTTAAAAATGTTTTTGGGTGTATGATAACCACATTAAAATAAACAGCTTATGGAAACAATTACAATTAAAAAAGATGAAAAAAAAATGAAAACCTACACTTTTGAAGAAGCTGTGGCTGCTTCTAAAGAGTATTTTAAAGGAGATGAACTTGCCGCTACAGTTTGGGTAAATAAGTATGCTCTCAAAGATTCGTTCGGAAACATTTATGAAAAAACACCGGACGATATGCATAGAAGGATAGCAAAAGAAATTGTAAGAAGTGAGGAGAAGTATCCCAACCCAATGTCCGAAAAAGAAGTTTATGAAGCGTTAAAAGAATTTAAATATATTATTCCACAAGGAAGTCCTATGGCTGGTATTGGTAATGATTTCCAAATGACTTCACTTTCCAACTGTTTTGTTATCGGACACGAAAAACCTGCAGATTCTTATGGTGGTATTATACGTATGGACGAAGAACAAGTGCAATTGATGAAAAGACGTGGCGGCGTAGGACACGATCTTTCTCATATCCGTCCCAAAGGTAGTCCTGTGAAAAATTCCGCACTTACTTCTACTGGTGTTGTTCCGTTTATGGAAAGATACTCAAATTCTACAAGGGAAGTTGCACAAGACGGAAGACGCGGTGCTCTTATGCTTTCTATTTCCATTAAACATCCCGATTCGGAAGCATTTATTGATGCAAAATTGGATGGAACTAAAGTTACAGGTGCCAATATCTCTGTGAAGATTGACGATGAATTTATGAATGCCGTTATAAATGATGAAGAATATGTTCAACAGTATCCTATAGATAATGACAATCCGCGATACACCCAAAAAATAAAAGCAAGGTCATTATGGAATAAGATTGTGTATAATGCTTGGAAATCGGCAGAACCGGGAATTTTGTTCTGGGATACCATAATTCGGGAATCTGTAGCAGACAGTTATGCTGACCAAGGCTTTAGAACTGTTTCTACTAATCCTTGCGGTGAAATACCTCTCTGTCCTTACGACAGTTGTCGTTTGCTTGCAATCAACCTTTACAGTTTTGTAGATAATCCGTTTACATCTAAAGCAAAGTTTAACTTTGACAAGTTTAAAAAATATGTGAGAAAAGCTCAAAGGATGATGGACGACATCATTGACTTGGAAATAGAAAAAATTGACAGGATAATTGCAAAAATAGATTCTGACCCTGAAGATGAAGATATAAAGAGAGTAGAAAGAAACTTGTGGATGAAAATCCGTGATAAAGCTTTGAAAGGTCGCAGAACAGGACTAGGTATTACTGCTGAAGGCGATATGCTTGCTGCTCTTGGTCTCAGGTATGGAAGTGTAGAAGCTATTGATTTTTCCGTGGAAGTTCACAAAACCGTTGCAGTAGAGGCTTACCGTGCTTCTGTGGAAATGGCAAAAGAAAGAGGACCTTTCCAAATTTACGATGCCAAAAAGGAAAAAGACAATCCGTTCATTAACCGTATTAAAGATGCTGATCCTGAGTTAGGTAAGGAAATGGAAAAATACGGGCGCAGAAACATTTCATTGCTTACAATTGCTCCTACGGGTACAACCAGTCTTATGAGCCAAACCACATCCGGCATTGAACCTGTATTCCTGGTTTATTACAAGAGAAGAAGAAAAGTTAATCCAAACGATAAGAATATTAAGATTGATTACATTGATGATGTCGGTGATGCTTTTGAAGAATATACTGTGTTCCACCACAAGTTCCTTGTATGGTTGGAAGCTAACGGTTACGATGTGGAAAAGGTTAAGCAAATGAGTGACGATGAACTGAATGAATTGATAAAGAAATCTCCATATTATAAAGCTACAAGTGCAGATGTGGACTGGATCAATAAAGTAAGGATGCAAGGTAGAATTCAAAAATGGGTTGACCATTCTATAAGTGTTACTATCAATTTGCCGGAACATGTGTCTAAAGAATTAGTGGGTAAGTTGTACGAAGAAGCTTGGAAAAGCGGGTGCAAAGGTATAACAGTTTACCGCGAGGGCTCCAGGGACGGTGTACTTGTATCTACCAAAAAGAAAGATAAAAAAGAAAATAAAAACGAAGAAAAACAAGAAGAAACAGTAATAAAACCGGTATTTCCGCAAAACAGACCTAAAGTGCTTGAAGCTGATGTTGTCAGGTTTAAAAACGGTACGGAAAATTGGATTGCATTCATCGGTCTCATTGATGGTAAGCCTTACGAAATATTCACCGGTAAAGAAGACGAAGATGTGCTTATTATTCCTAAGAAAGTAACAAAGGGTTACATCATTAAGAATTTGGACGAAAACGGAAATAAACGATACGATTTCCAATACATTGACAAGCACGGATATAAAACAACATTTGAGGGCTTATCAAGGGTATTCAATCCGGAATTTTGGAATTATGCCAAGATTATTTCGTTTATGCTTCGTCAGCAAATGCCTATCGAAGATGTGGTAAATGTAGTGAAAGGATTGAGGTTTGACAACGATAGCATTAACAGTTGGAAGAGTGGTGTAGAAAGGGCATTGAAACGCTATATACCAGACGGAACCAAAGCCGGACACGGCGAAAAATGCGAAATGTGCGGTTCAGACAGCCTTATTTACCAAGAAGGTTGCTTGATTTGTACCAATTGCGGTTATTCAAAATGTGAATAATAGAAGAAAAAAAGCATATTACACAAAGGGCTGCCAAAAACGGTAGCCCTTTTTTATTTATCCCAAATTACGTATTTTGAAATCAAATTGTGATTACATTTTTGTGGCTAAAGCCAAAAATTTTTAATGTAAATATTTTAACACCGCCTTAAAAGACGGTGCTAATCATATTATTTTTTCATTTTGCCGTTTGTTACCCCTGTTTCTCCCAAGCATTGTTTCTTCCCTTGAGGTAGGACTAATGTGGTTGATAGGTGATTTAACGGGCTTTTGCCTGGTTATTATTTATTCGAGATACCATTTTTTATAGCCATGCCTTTTAAGGTAGGTTAAAAATAAAATCGATTCAACACTAGCTTTAGCCTTAGAACTTATTGAAATACGAAAATTAAGAAAGAAATTTATTTTACCTTTTTTCT
>JALTDM010000184.1 GCA_027074135.1 Bacteroidales bacterium | reverse complement strand
ACTTTTAACAATTCCGCTTTCTTTATAATATTTTCTATAAGCAAGTAAAATCTCAAACTTATCATAATCTACAATCGAATATATATCCGTTTTTTTAAAATAATCTCCATTGGGAACAACTTTTACAGTATCTCCATCTAATTTTAATAATCCCAAATCAAAATCCCCGGTATAAATATCCCCATTGTCCAACATAAAAGACAAGAAACTGGATTTAGTTAATTTATATACATGAAACTTAGTTGTAGATGTATTATATTCTACTATTGCCCGAACAAAACAAAAATAAACCTTGTTTTTATTAACATATGTCTTCCATACAGGAGAATTTTTTAAGCCTAATACTTTTACTATACTATCACTTATACATGTATATCTTACATTACCGTTTTCAGAATAATCAACATATCCGAATTCATCTCCTCCTCCTACATATACAATTCCATTATCATCTTGCGCCAAAGAATAAACTATAGAATGATTATTCAATGGTATTTTTTCCCAATTTACACCATCATAAATCATTAATCCCGAAACTGAATTACCGACAAAAAGTTTACCGTTAACGTTATTAACCAAAATCGTATAATTGCGAGGATTAGCTTCGTAATCATCAGGAGAAAAATAATTACTCAGCGGAGACCCGAATTTATTTATTTGAGAAAAAAGATGTAGGCTGTATAAACTAACTAAAATTAAAAACAAAAATATTCTCTTCATTCCCTTGTCGTCTTACCCTGCAAAGTTATACTTTTTATTCAATCATCAAACAATTTTTAAGCTGCAAAAAAGATTATTTTAGCAAGGATCGAATTTTATTTAGAAGTAGAAGTTTTCATTATTATGAAAATTTTTTGTTAAAATGAGTTTATATAAACATCATCTATTTCTTTCATTATCCGATATGTGAGGTAAAGTGCTACGATAATTTTTTGATAGTGCATAATATCCTCGAATGTTAGCTCCCTGCCCCTGCGGTCTTTCAACCATTTTTGCGCAGGTTGATAACCGCCTATATAAAATTCCCATGCCACAAGCGGAATGCCGTCAAAGTATTGATTATCATTTATCAAAATCCTGCCGATTTGTTTTTCAGGGTCTGTTATTTCAAAATCTTTTTTGCTTATTTTTCTTGTAATAACATTGTTACCTTCAACGGGATAAGAAGTAATAAAGTTCTCAACTTCGGGACTTTCAAGCAAATGAATTTGCCTCAATCTTGCACCGAGTTTTACCAATTGCCAAAATGTTTCTTTATCCTCAGGGTAAGGCACTCGCGGAAAGTCTATTTTCAGGAATTCCTTATATTTTTCCCTGTATGTGGGAGAATGCAATACTGCATAAATGTAGTCGAGTAAATCAATGGGAGCAAATACATCTTTGCTTGCGGCTCCATAAGCTGATTTGTCTGCTTCACCGGCACTGTTCATTTCTTCCTTATTATTCGGCATATTACGGTTTGCATCACTCCACTTTTTCCCTCCTTCGTAAGGAGGGGTGTAAGCATTTGCTGACGGGGTGGTTTTCCACCACCCGAATTCCCTTTCTATTGCCGTCAATACGCTTTCAGGGTCTTCAAATACTTTCTTGTTTTCAAATCTAAGCACTTTTATTCCGAACATTTCCAAAAACAAGTCTCTTTCGTAATCATAATCTGCTTGTGCAATATCATTGTGTACTTCTCCGTCAAGTTCTACGGCTAATCTCTCGCCCGGACAATAAAAATCAAGAATGTAATTGCCTACACTGTGTTGTCGCCTGAACTTCCTGCCTTTCAGTTGCTTGTTTTTCAACAAGTTCCATAGTGCCGCTTCTGCGGGTGTAAGGTTTTTGCGGAGTTGCCTTCTGAATGTTTTCAGGTGTGGCAGGTTGTGGATGCGTTGTTTAAATTCTTTAGTTTGTTGTTTTGCGGAGTATGTATTTTGACCTCCCCGTCCACCGGTGGTGGACACCTCTCCTAAATCAGGAGGGGAGCTTATGTTGGAAAAAGAGGCGGACACCTTTCCTGAACTAGGAGGTGAGCTTTGAGAGGAGGGCTTTTCTGCCACAAACTTTAAACCTATTTTTTCGGCTATCCGGGTTACTATTCCCATATTCAAGTTGGGCTTTCTGCCTTTTTCGGTCAAGTTCCCGTCCGCAAACATTCCGCCACTTTCTTTGTCCGGGTAAAGGTAGAGGGGGAAAGCAATCAAAGAATCAGAAGCACTATCTAATAAATGTAAATCTAATATTTTATTAGAGATAAAATTATATCCTGCACTTAGCCCTCTATTTAAGCGTGTTGTAACAAATAACACATTTTCTTTAATTACATTTTTCATTGTGTTTTCTCTCGGATAGCCCATTACACCTTTTGTTTTACCAGTATAATTGGTAAATCTAACATCAAAAGGACGATAAAGTATTTTTGTCTCTTTAATTGTGTTATTTAATAAATCTTTTTTTGCATAAGATACTTTCCAATCTCTTACATC
>JALTDM010000183.1 GCA_027074135.1 Bacteroidales bacterium | reverse complement strand
TTTGTAAAATTTGCAGTTCCATTAACTACTGACCATGTACCGCTAGAATTGTTAACAGACGGATAAGCATGTAAATCATACGTTAATCCGCAAACTTCCGCATCATCACCTGCATTGGCAACAGGTTGGTCGTGGAAAACTATGGTAACAAAGTCAGATGAATCACAGTTTCCGCTTATTTCGTGCCATTCAAAAGTATAAGTACCTTCTTGTGAAACATATACCATCGAAGTGCTGTCATGTACATCGGCAAAAGAAACAGTAGCTCCTGATGGTTGAGAGTCTACAAGCCATTCTATAGTATTCCCCGGAGCCGGTGCGGAACCCTGCATAGTGTAATGTAAGCCACATATTTCTTGGTCAGGACCTGCATCGGGATGAGGCATAATACAACATTGTGGGTTATTGTTTTCAACAACCATAACTTGGTGAACTGTGGTTGTAGAAGTACAACCGTTTGCACTGGTTACCGTTAGAGTAACATCGTAAACACCCGGTGTGTTCCAAGTAACTTGATAAGGACCTTGTCCGCTTCCGGAAATTATTGTTGCTCCGTCAAAGTCCCAAACATATGTGTCATTGGAACTACCTGTACCTTCATATACAATATCGGAAATTTCTCCTGCACAAATTGGAGTTACTACAGAGAAATCCGACGTAGGAATAGGATAGATATTAATGTTTTGAGTAGAGTTATCTGTACTACATCCGTTATCAACAAAAAGAGAGGTTTGTACAGTACCGGTTCCTGTATAAGAAACCGTATATGGACCTTGCCCGCTTCCGGAAATTACATTTGAACCACTACCAAAATCCCAATTATATACGTCGCTAGGATTACCGGAACCGGTATATGTAAATGTAATTGTATCTCCTTTACACATATCTGTATCACTTATTTGATATGAAGCATCTGCTATTTCTTGGTCATTTATTGTAATGTTTATTGTATCGGCAGAGCAGGGGTTTGTTTGGATAATCATTTGAACTGTTTCAGGACCTTCAGTTTGATTGTCACCAACAGGATGTAAAGTAATGGAAGTAGAATCTTGCCCCGCAGGAATTACAACAGTTGTTGGTAGTGTTGTGTAATCTGTACCGTTAACTGCTGTTCCTCCATAAGTAATTGTAATAGTAACATCATTTTGAGCAGGATTGTCAAGCAAAAATGAAATAATTGCATCAATGCAATCTTCTGTTGTAGCCGTTGCTCCAGGAGTTGTGAATGTTACGTTTGTTGTAACTGCATTGGTCGAAAAACTATTTGCTTCTAGAAAAACCGCAGAATCGTAAACATGGTCTCCTGCATCTCCAACAGCAATTTTAATGTGATATGTTTGACAGGGTACAACATCCAATTCAGCAACCATAACTTGTGTAAAACCATCATAAACAACTTGTGACCCATTTGTGTTATCAATATAATATTGAGAATTTGTGTGATCGTTTACATTGTCAATAGTAACAGGGGTAGAAGAGTTGGGTAATAAAGCTATGTTTTGAGAATTGTATGTACCACCACTTGGATTGGGTCCGGTTACAAAAAAGCCGAAAGCATCATTGTATCCTGCTCCAACGTATTCAGGGTATTCTTCTGATGCAAAAACATAACGGAACTGTACATGTGAAGATTGTGGAGTAAAATCAAATTCAAGGACTGCAGCATCGTAAGTTGTGTATCCGTTTGTTAGAGTTTGTAGATCATTATCTCCGTTTAATCCTTCATCAGTGCTGGCATTGGTGCTTGCACTTTGGTTTGCATCTGTTACTTTACCTGATGATAAAATAATTCCATGGTCAAGACCAAGATTAGTTGTATTACCATTTGAGAATTCTCCTATCATTTCTGAATTGCCTGTGTAAGTAATATTTGTTGCTGTAACACCTGAACCCAACAATACGTTTTGAACATAATAGTCGGGTGTATTACCTGTTGTTATTACAAGCTGGCTAAATCCCAAAGATGCTTGTAATAAAAGTATTAGTAAGATTACTTTTTTCATATATTAATTTTTTATTTTAATTTTATCGTGAATGTTGAAATAATCGTCTATTGAATAGGTTTTTTGAGGTGTTTCTATGGTTGTAACATGGTTGCGTTTTAATAAAAACCAATAATACCTGGGTGTGTTTGCATACCGATATGTGTTTAAAGAAACTTTAAACATGTTATTATCACCTTTTGATAAATCTACGTTAATAACTCCTCGTTCGCCTTTAAATAATTCTGCAAATTTTTGGGCTTGTTCTGCATTATAATTTTTTAGGAACATTGTAAAATTATGGGTTCCGTTTTTTTCTGTAGTAAAAACTTGATCTCCCTTTTTTTGATAAAGGAATACATTAAATTCTTGGGAATATCCCAGTACTCCCATCGATAAAAGGATGAAAGATAATATAAGCTTTTTCATGAGTTTGTTTTTTTACTTTTTAGACAAATTTAATAAAATTTAGTTGTCTGAGCTATATTACTT
>JALTDM010000182.1 GCA_027074135.1 Bacteroidales bacterium | reverse complement strand
TTAGGAACTCCCAACTCATATCCTTGCGAAAAAACCCTGGAAAAAATCAATAAAAAAAATAGTAGTTGCGTTTTTTTTATGACGATTAAAAAAGTTTTCATAATTTTGACAAAAGTTTTTCAACAATTACAAATGTATAAAAAATTCTAATGTATGGAAAAAGAATATGTTTTATTAGTACCCTGGGATTTTACCCCGGTTGCAGAAAACGCTCTTAAGCATGCTATAAGATTGGCACGCAGAATTAAAGAAAACGTAAAAATCTATTTACTTCATATCGCAAAAAGAGAAAAAGATATTCCGGAACTTCTTGACGACTTAAAAAAAATTGCAGAAATAGAAACAGAAAGTACAGGAGTTTCTGTTCAAGCAATTGTAAGAGAAGGAAGCATATTTACTGAAATCGGAGAAGTTGCAAAGGAAGTAAATGCATTTCTTGTCGTAATGGGAACACACGGTATCCGTGGTATGCAAAAGCTAACAGGTAGTTGGGCACTTAAAGTAATAGCAAACTCGGATGTGCCTTTCTATGTAGTACAAGAAGCACCCGAAAGGGATGAAATCAAAAAAATCGTTGTGCCGATTGACTTTATGATTGAAAATAAACAAAAATTAAGACTTGTTTACGAACTCTCAATGTTTTTTAACCTCACAGCACACTTATTAGTAAGAAAATCAGGCTATTCTCAGACGGATAATATCCGCATAAAAGGCAACTTGAACTTTGCAAAAAAATATCTGGACGAAAGAGGCATCAAATACGAAATAGCAATGGCGGAAGGGAAAGAAGATTTCTGGAAAGAAACTGTAGAATATGCCGAAAAAATTGATGCCGATATGATAATGATTATGACTACAAAGGATATTACGGCTTTGGATTATGTGTTCGGTGCAGATGAACAAAAGATAATAGCGAACGATTCAAAAATACCTGTAATAGCTGTGAATCCTAAGCAATTAGGTGTTGGTGGTGGTATAACTTTCTAAAAAACTTAGAATTATGGGAAAAGTAATTGAAGTAAACGAAAGCAATTTTGATGAAGTTGTATTGAATTCAAATGTGCCAGTTTTGGTTGATTTATGGGCAGAATGGTGCGGTCCGTGTAAAATGATTCATCCTATCATGAATGAAATGTCTGAAGAATTTGAGGGGAAAGCCAAATTTACATCTTTAGATGTTGAAGAAAGTCCATCTATAACAGCTAAATACCGTGTAAGAAATATTCCAACGGTATTATTTATAAAAAACGGCGAAGTAGTTGACAAAATAGTGGGTGCTGTTCCAAAAGCCAAATTTGTTGAAAAACTGGAAAGCATTTTGTAAAAATTGAAAACACTTTACGACATTGTCGATATATCGGCATTTGACAACATTCCTTTCATTGCACAAAAAATCGTTGAAGGTTTTATTACGGGGCTTCACAAGAGCCCCTTTCACGGTTTTTCTGTAGAGTTTGCCGAACACCGAATTTACAATCCGGGAGAATCGACAAGATTCATTGATTGGAAACTCTATGCCCGTACAGAAAAACTATTCGTAAAAAAGTTTGAAGAAGAAACAAACCTCCGTGCATACATCATCATCGACACTTCTTCGTCAATGTTTTATCCTACCGAAAAGAAAATTGTCAACAAAGCTGCGTTTTCCGTTTTCTCCGCTGCTGCACTCATACATTTGCTAAAAAAACAGAGAGACGCGTCAAGTTTAATGCTTGTGTCTGAAAAAACCGACTTTTATTCAAAACCCGGCTCAACACAATTGCACATCAATTACCTTTACGAACAATTGTACAAAGTAATTACCTCTCCACTGCCAAAAGGCAAAACAACTTCACTTGCCAAAGAAATAGACACCTATGCTGAACTGTTTCACAAAAGGTCATTGGTTGTAATTTTTTCGGATTTATTCTACTTCCCGGACCCCGACAAATTGATAAACGCACTCAAGCATTTGAAATACAAAAAACACGAAATTATCATCTTTAACACCATTGACACACAGCAAGAAGAAGAACTGCAATTTGAAAATCGTCCATACCTTTTTGAGGATTTAGAAACAGGAGAAAAAATAAAACTGCAACCACATTTCTACAACCGTATTTACAAAGAAAAATTTACCGGATATAAGAAAAAAATCACCGACAATCTTTCAAAATACGGAATAGAAGTGGTAAATGCCGACATCAGAAATCATTTTGCACAAGTTCTGTTGCCATTCCTCATCAAAAGAAGTAAACTTTACTGACAGCTTAGTATTTTTTAACTAATTTTGTCATCCGTTTTTTATATCCCTTGTATGATTTCACTCAAGAACATAACCTTGTGGTTTGGTAGCCGTAATATTTTTGACGATATAAGCATTGAAATTGCCGATAATGACAAAATCGGCCTCACGGGAAAGAACGGCGAAGGAAAATCAACTCTCCTCAAAATAATTTCCGGTGAAATAAAACCTGACAGCGGAACAATCTCATTCTCGAACCAAACCACAATAGGATATTTGCCGCAGCACTTGGACTTTTCCGACACTACTACTGTCCTTGATGAAGCACTGAAAGCATTTGAAGAAATAAAACAACTTGAAGTAGAATATGAAAGATTAAACCGTAAACTTGAAAAATTCACGAATTACACATCGCACGAATACCTAAAACTTACAACTAAACTATCGGACATCTCCGAAAGGCTGCACATATTGGAAGCAGGCAAAACAGGACAGTATGCCATTCAAATGTTAAAAGGTCTCGGATTTAAGGACAGCGACTTGTACCGCAAAACCTCTGAATTTAGCGGCGGTTGGCGTATGCGTATAGAAATAGCAAAAATCTTGCTGAAACAACCCGGCTTCTTGCTGTTGGACGAACCTACCAATCACCTTGATATAGAGTCAATTACATGGCTCGAAGATTCCCTAAAAAGCTACAAAGGTGCAATTATCCTAATCTCACACGACATTCGTTTTTTAAACTCAATTACAAAAAGAACAGTTGAAATCTCAAAAGGCAAAATTTACGACTACCCCGTGCCTTACTCTCAATACAAAGAGCTGCGTAAGCAACGGATTGAGCACCAAAAATCTGTTTACGAAAATCAATTACGAAAAATCAAACAAACAGAACGCTTCATAGAAAGGTTTAGATACAAAGCCACAAAAGCATCGCAAGTTCAATCGCGTGTTAAGCAATTGGAAAAGTTGGAACTGCCGGAGATAGACGAAGAAAATACAAAAACCATCCATTTCACTTTTCCACCTGCCCCGAGAAGCGGTGATATTGTGGTGGAATTGGAATCGCTATCAAAATCTTACGGCAACCACAACGTGCTGAGAAACATTGATTTTGTACATGAAAGAAGCGAAAAAGTCGCATTTGTCGGCAAAAACGGGGAAGGCAAAACCACATTGGCACGCATCATTGTAGGCGATTTGGATTACACGGGAAAAAGAAAAATAGGGCACAATGTAAAAATAGGCTACTTTGCACAGAATCAAGAACAAACACTCAATCCGCAAAAAACCGTATTAGGAACAGTTATAGAAGTATCACCGCCCGATATGACGGAAGCGTCACTGCGAACCGTGTTGGGGAATTTTTTGTTCAGCGAAGACGATATTGACAAAAAGGTGTCAGTCCTTTCCGGTGGTGAAAAAGCACGGCTGGCTCTTGCTTGTATGGTATTGCAACCCTACAACCTGTTGGTGCTTGACGAGCCTACAAACCACCTTGACATTTATGCCAAAGAACGCCTCAAAGCCGCACTAAACCACTACAACGGCTCCCTCATCATTGTATCCCACGACCGTGATTTTCTGAAAGGGCTCGTAAACACGGTTTACGAATTTCGCAACAAGTCGCTAAAGCAATACAAAGGCGACATTGACTTTTTCCTAGAACAAAAAAAAGCTGAAAATTTTTATGAACTGGAAAAGAAGCAAATAACGAAAAAATCAAAATCCTCGCTACCTCAAAGCGACAAGGAACTTAAAAAGCAACTCTATCAAAAGCGTAAAGAACTGCAACGAAAAATTAATAAACTGGAAAAAGAAATTGAAAACATTGAAACTCAAATAGAAAACATCGAACTTAAAATAGAATCGTTGGAACAAAAATTTGCCACTGCAGAAAACATCGAAAATGAAATGTTTGAAAGCTACAACAACATAAAAAAACAATTGGAAGATTTGATGAAAAAATGGGAAACGACAAATACTGAACTGGAAACAAGCAAAGCGGAATTTGAAAAAATAAAATAGTGTATTGACTGGTTATCTTCAATAACGACTTATTGAAATTTTATGTAATTTTGCAAAAAAATTTTTTGAACTATGAAAGTAAGAGAATTAAAAAAAGATGTGAAAGTTTTGTTTTCGCACGTTATCGGTGACGGACTGTTACTTGCAGATATTAAAAATGATGAAAAAGTAACAGCAGAAATGGACAAAATGTTACTCGATGCAATAGGAAAAAGAGATAATTTCATCACAAGAATAAATCATCCGGAACTTAGAGAAAAAGGCGAAAGTATTAAGCAATATTACAATAAAATAAGAAAAGAAGTTACAGATTATTTCAATAACTTTTACGAAATGCTTGCTAAATACATAGAAGAAACAACTGAAGCAAAATAATGGGTAAAAGCAACGATTCTTGGGAATATTTCAGCTACGAAAGCAGGGAAGATCTTCCTTCCCCTATTAAAAAATTTTTAAAATACTTAAAAGGGGAAGGTCCATTTTTTTTTGATGTTTATGAGTTCGAAAATATCATTGAATATTTTCTTAGTTATCAAGATTACGATTTAGCAAAAAAAGCTATTGAAGCAGCACAATATTTTTACCCCGACGAAAAAGAATTTTTTTTCCTTAAAGCCCAATTGCTATTCAGAAAAGGTGAAAGCCAAAAAGCATTAAACTTGTTACAAAATATTAAGTCTTTTTATTCCGGCGACCCTGAATTTTATTTTTTGGTAGCAAATATTTTTCTGGCACAAAACAAATTTGACAAAGCACTGCGGTTTTACAATAAGGTCTTGAAAAATGCCGACATTAAAGAAATAGATTATTATTTGATGCTTATTGCGGACAGTTTGTCAATAGTAAAAAAATACAATGAAGCACTTGAGTTTTTGTATAAAATACCTGAAAAACACAGGTCAAATTCCATTCTTGCAAAAATTTCAGACAACTTGCAAAAACTTGGCAAAACGGCAGAAGCTGAAAAATATCTACTCAAAATAATTAAACGTGACCCAACATCAGAAAGTTGGTGGAATAAATTAGGAATGTTCTACGAAAATATCGGTAAAATAAACAAAGCGATTGATGCATATTTGAACTCATTTGCTCTTTCCCAAAATCCTGAAGAATATAACGATACTGAATATGATATTGAAAATATTTATTTCCAAATAGAAGAAGAATTAAAACTTGCAGATTTGCTGTACGAAAACAAACAATACCAAAAAGCTTTTCTTTTTTATGAACACATTGGACAATATAAAAGCCAAAAGCCATATTATTTTGGAATGGCGGAATGTCTTATCAACCTCAACAGAATTAACGATGCCGAAAATCTTCTATATGAAGCTATTCAGAAAGGAGAAACTACGTCAGACATTCTTTTCGGACTGGCAAAGGTCGCATATGAAAAAAAAGAATTTGCTAATGCCGTTAAATACATCAATGATGCAATAAAAGAAGAGGAAAAAGCAGAAAACGAAAACATTAGAAAAGCTGAACTCTACAACTTTAAAGCAAGAACATTAAGTCAAATCAAACAATATAACGATGCATTAGAATATTATGCCAAAGCTGTGGTTTTATCAAAATTAGACAAAGAATACCTGAAAGATTTCTCGGAATTTGTAATGTCCAAGGGCAACATAGGACGAATTTTGCGTACACTTGCCAAAGATGACAACAAAGACGAACAAAAAGTAGTTGCAAAATTCATTACAGAAAGACTTAAACTTTATTTTATTGCAGAAAACAAAAAATTCAACGAAAAAAGAATTAAAGCTCTTATTTACAACATAATAAGAAACAGAAACAAGTAAAACTCTAATTTTATGAAAAATAAGAAATACCAAATCCGTTGTATATCCACAGGTGAAGTTATCGGAGACTTTGCCGATTGGTTTAGAATGAATCAAACTTGTCCAGACGGATCAAAAAATGTAACAGTAGAATATTTTGAACCAATAAAAGAACTTAAAACTTTAATTAACAAGAAAGACTGCAAATACCCCCAAAGTCTATGGAGATATTTCAAATTCCTACCTCTTTACAACGAAAAAAACATTATTTCACTCGGAGAAGGTGCTATACCTGTTAACAACTGGAAATTTCTGGAAAAACTTGCAAAAGATGCTTTCGGAATAAATTGTAAAGTATTTGTTTACAGAAACGACGAGAACCAAGGAACCGGCACGTTCAAAGATGCTGCGGCAACAATGGCTGCAAGTATAATGAAAGAGCATGAAATAAAAGAATATGTTATTGCAAGTACAGGTAATATTGCGACTGCTTATTCAAGATATTTGGCACTTGCAGGCGTATCTCTTTCTGTTTTTATACCGGGGAATGCCCAACTTACTCACCAATCCGAAATGGGAACTTACGGACAAAGAGTTTTTAAGGTAAAAGGGGATTATGCCAAAGCCAAACAACTTGCAGCCGAATATGCTAAAAAATATGGTATTCTTATTTCCCTCGGCAACATTGATCCGATAAGAGTAGAAGCTAAAAGAACAATGGTATTTGAATGGTTAAGATTAATGGACGAATTCCCAACTGTTTACATACAAGCACTTAGCGGTGGCACGGGACCCATTGCAATAGAAAAAGGTATAAATGAAATAAAAGACCTTGGGGTAGTTGACAAATTACCGCGTTTCATACTTGCGCAACCACACAGGTGTAATCCTATGGCTCAGGCTTGGGAAAAGGCAAAAGAAAACAATTTCCCCGAAGGTTGGCTGCACGATTATCCTATTTTAGAAAATCCACAAACAACAATCCCTACTCTTTCCACAGGAAACCCGACAACATATCCGATTATTGCCAACATAGTTAAACGAAGCGGCGGCGAAATAATCTCATTCAATGAAGACAATGCAGTAGATATTGCAAGACTTTCTACTTATGAAACTACTGTTAAAGTTGGACCCGCAGCAACAGTAGCACTCGGTGGATTTTTCGAAGCACTTACCGACGGACACATCAAAGACGGCGATGTGGTTCTTATCAACATAGGCGAAGGTGCAAAACGCTCACCCGAATTTATGGAAGCTGTAAACTACAGCACCAAAATCGTGTCATCAATTGACGAATGCGAAGAATTTGACCGCACACAATATCACGACCAACTTTTAAAAGCCGTATTGGACAAATATCCTAAAAAAGTAGAATCTAAATGAAAGATAATCTGTGGCTCCTGTTGAAAGGTATTGCAATGGGAGCCGCCGACATAATTCCGGGTGTTAGTGGCGGAACAATTGCCTTTATTACAGGCATTTACGAAAAACTTGTTTTTTCACTGAAATCTATTTCGGACAAAGAAAATCTGTATTTGCTTTTCAAACTAAAAATCATTGATTTTTGGAAAAACATAAACGGCAATTTTCTACTCCTAGTCTTCGGTGGTATTTTGATAAGCGTTTTCTCACTATCAAAACTTATAACCTTTTTACTAGACGAATACCCGATATTTGTATGGGCATATTTTTTCGGTCTTATTCTTACTTCAATTTGGTATATTCTTAAAAAATCTGTCAAGCCAAATGTGACAAACATCATTATTTTCCTTATTTTCAGCGTTATCGCTTTTTATTTGACTTCATTACCACCCATGAATATGGGTACAGGATTACTGAATACATTTTTGGCTGGAACAATAGCTATTTGTGCTATGATATTACCCGGAATATCGGGAAGTTTCATATTGCTTATTTTGGGACAATACCGCAACATCCTAAAAGCCGTAAATGAATTAGATATTTTGACGCTTGTTGTTTTCACGCTTGGAACAATTGTAGGGCTTGTTCTTTTCTCAAAATTCCTGTCTTGGCTACTGAAAAAATATAAAGATGCAACTGTTTACGCTTTATCGGGCTTTATGCTTGGAGCATTGAACAAGGTTTGGCCATGGAAGGTTACACTTTCGTGGTTTGTGGACAGGCACGGACATCGTCATCCGCTTATGCAAGAAAACCTGCTGCCTTCGTCTTTCGCCGAAAAAACCGGAATATCACCGC
>JALTDM010000181.1 GCA_027074135.1 Bacteroidales bacterium | reverse complement strand
CCGGTTGGCTCATTAATCTGTCTATCTTTTGGAAAGATATATCACGATACGCAAAAAGAACAGAATATGCACCAATCAAGGCAAAAGAAATTCTAACTCTTAAACCTCAAGAAAAACAACAACTCAAGCCTGAAAAAACAAAGCAAAAACCACAAGAAAAAGTATTAACACTATTTTAATATGCAAAGGAGATGATAAAAAATGACAGAAAAAGAAGCAAGAAAAGAATTAGAAAACATCATTGAAGAAGCACAAATAAACAACGAAACAAAAATTGCTGTAATGAAAAACTACGAAGAAGCAGAGATGCTAACTAACAATGAAGGCATTGTAGTTAAAATGAAAGACGGAAGCACATTTCAAATCACCATAGTACAATCTTAAGAAAGGAGAAATAAAAAAATGATAATAAAAATGGTAATAAACAACGAAATGAAAGAATACACAGAAGAAGAAGCAAAAAAATTGCTCTATAAAATGGGATATAACAACAAAAAAAACAACATGCCAAAAACAAGAAAACAAATATTCAAACACATATTCCCACCTGCAAACAGAAAAATGACAAAAGAAGAAGAAGCAATGAATAAAGTATTTTACGAGGGATACTTAAACGGATACATAAAAAGATATAAGGAGAATAACAAAAAACATGATAGCCTATAACCACGATGACGACTATACATATTACCTTGTTGACGGAGTTATAGCCGCAAAAAACAAAGAAAATATAGATGAAACATTAAAACTCTGTACAAAAATTTTTAACATTTATAAAGAAGCATTTTCACCAAAAATAGAGCAAGACTCAAACGGGCAAATAACAAGTTATCCCACAGAATGGATATTAACAAATTTCTACGATGAAAACAAAAAAGAGTACTACGCCTATGTACGCTTTCATACCGATCTTATGCTATTTGACAAAGAAACAAAAAAAGAAGTTATAAAAAGATTTAGAAAAATACCAGGCATAACAGAAATTAGTTTAGACTTCTATACTGTAACACAAGAAAATGACGGTGATATATACATAGGATAAAACAAAAGAATAAAAATTAACATCAAAAAACGAGCTGTCCTATCGGGGGGCATACGGGGGAAAGGAAAAATAATATGAAAAAACTTAACGAAATGTCCATCGAGGAACTCAAAAAATTCATTGCGGATGCACAAGAAAAATTAAGGCAAAAAGAAAAATCAGAAAAAATTTTTACATTTCACTTTGAATTTGAAAACGATCCAAGAAAAGGAAAACCCTATGCTGCAAGGCTTTATATTAAAGACGGCAAACTACAAAGAGAATTCTTTAATCTTGATCAAACATGGGGCAAAAAAACAATATTAGTTGAGGGCGACTATACAGCACATGTAGGCGATATAATAGAAGAAAGAGAAGGCGGAAGCTGGAAAAACGACTACAGATACTGGTATGTAATTGATGAAAGTGGGCAAAAAATACTTGTTGCTGATATATACGACAGCAAGGCAAAAGCAGTTGCACTAAATTATCTAAAAGGTAAAATTAATTTGAAAGAACTTTTAAAACAAATACCCCATAAGTCCTGAACCTCGAGAGAGGCAGGCAGAGAGAAAGGAGGCAAAAAATGAAAATAATAAATGGAATAGTGGACTTGTCCAGATATGGAGAGGGAGAGTTCAAAGTAGAAAACATGTATTTCGACTCCAAAAATCTAACACTCAGACTCGTAGGCATTTGGAAAAAGATGCCAGATGAAAGAGGAAATCGTAAAGAAGTAAGAGCAGAAATCAAAGGGAAACTAAGCCCAGAAGCTCTCAAATTGTGGAATTGTGAACAACCTGCTGGTACGCTTTATGACATCTTACACATTGTGAATATCGAGTGGACAGAATGGGACATCTCAGAGATATAGATTTTATTCGCCTGTCCTATCGGGCATACGGGGGAAAGGAAAAATAATATGAAAAAACTTAACGAAATGTCCATCGAGGAACTCAAAAAATTCATTGCGGATGCACAAGAAAAATTAAGGCAAAAAGAAAAATCAGAAAAAATTTTTACATTTCACTTTGAATTTGAAAACGATCCAAGAAAAGGAAAACCCTATGCTGCAAGGCTTTATATTAAAGACGGCAAACTACAAAGAGAATTCTTTAATCTTGATCAAACATGGGGCAAAAAAACAATATTAGTTGAGGGCGACTATACAGCACATGTAGGCGATATAATAGAAGAAAGAGAAGGCGGAAGCTGGAAAAACGACTACAGATACTGGTATGTAATTGATGAAAGTGGGCAAAAAATACTTGTTGCTGATATAGACGACAGCAAGGCAAAAGCAGTTGTACTAAATTATCTAAAAGGTAAAATTAATTTGAAAGAACTTTTAGAACAAAAAAAATAAACCAATCCCATAAAAGTTGCCCATTAACTAAACAGGAAAAAGGAGGTAAAAAATGGGAAAAAGGGAATACTATTTAGAACATAGAGATGAA
>JALTDM010000180.1 GCA_027074135.1 Bacteroidales bacterium | reverse complement strand
TCTCAGATGCTTTATTTAACAACAATTGTTCCTTTTTTGATTACATCGTCTGCTTTTACTATATACAAATAAGATCCAAATGGAACTAACTTGCCATTATATGTTCCATTCCACTGTTTTTCTTTAGATAAATATTCTTCAGCAGGTCCGTCGTATTTAAAAATTAAATTGCCCCATCTGTTATAAACTTCCAAAGTAAGATGTTTGTAATTTTCAACTCCTATAATCTTCCAAGTATCGTTTCTTCCGTCTCCATTTGGGGTAATAACTGTAGATACCACTAACCCAAGATTAACATCTATGGTATCAAACCCCATACATCCTTCCATATCTGTGACTGTAACCATATATGTGCCTGATTGTTCTATATTGTTTAAGTCTTCAGTAGTTGCACCATTACTCCATTGATAGGTATATGTACCATCACCACCTGTTACTGTTATATCAATATATCCCAGATTATGTTCATTTAATCCTGTTGTATGGGTTACATGGATAGCATTACCTCCTATTCCCACATCGTAACTGTTTGTTGCAGTACATCCATTAGCATCTGTAACAGTTACTGCATAGTTTCCGGTAGCTATGTTTTCCAAGTCTTCGTTAACTTCATTATTACTCCATAAATATGTATACGGTTGCGTACCTCCACTTACAGAAATATAAATAGCTCCGTCGTTACTACCGTAACAACTTGCAGCTATTATGGAATCTTGACTTATTACCAAAGGTTCGGGTAATGTTACATTAATTGTATCTATTTCAACTGAGCATCCATTGGCATCTGTTACTGTTACCCCATAATTTCCTGCTTGATGTACTGATATTGAGTTTGTAGTTTCTCCATTACTCCATGAATATGTGTAAGGACTATCTCCTCCAGTAACGTTTAATGTAATGGTACTTCCATCTTCATAACAATTTCCTTCGGTTACATCATAAGTTACATTCAATGCAGGTGGTGCAGATAACGTTATTGTGTCGTAAGTTGTACAATTGTTAGCATCTGTAACAGTAAGGATATATTCCCCTGCACACAGTTGAGATAATTGTGAACTTGTATTTCCGTTGTTCCAAGAATAAGAATATGGAGATGTGCCTCCTGAAACAGTTACTGATATGGAGCCGTTACAAGTGCCGTTACATGTAATGTCTGTAATAGTAGGATTGATAGTTATTTGGTCAGGTTCAATCACTTGAACAGTGGATGTTGCAACACATCCACCACCATCACTAACAAAAATGTAATATGTACCACCACTTAAACCCGAATAGCTGTTTTGTGAACTATATGTTGCACCACTATCGATACTGTATACAAGGCTGTTCCCCGATGCATAAATAGTAAGTGCACCATCATTACTGCCGGGACAAGTTACATTATGGACTATTACACTATCGATGTTTGGTCCGTTATCATTATTTACTATTACATTATTTACTGTATCCGTACAAGAATTATTGTCCGAAACAACAACAGTATAATTTCCTGCATTTAACCCTGTAAAATCTCCGGAGTTTTCATAATTTAATCCTCCGTCAATAGAATATTGATATGGAGAAGAGCCGCCGGAAGCTGTCACATGTATTTCTCCGTTTGGATTTATACAGCTTGTTACATCAACTGTTGAAACAGATGCTGTAGGAGTTTCATAGAAGGTAACATTAACTTGGTCACTAGCACTTGAGCAAGCATTACCGTCATAAGCTGTTAGCGTGAATGTAACAGTGTGTGTAATATCAGCCGGTCCGGGTGTATAAGTTGCATTTAACGAATTAGGATTATTTATTGTACCTGTGCCATTTGTTGTTGTCCATTCTACATGAGAATAGTTTGTTGCATTTCCACTTAGCTGAACTTCTGCAAGTCCGCAAGTTCCAAAATCTTGACCAGCATCAGCTGTAGGCTGAGGAACTACATATATTGAATGGGATTCACTGCTGAAACATGTACTTGAGCTTCCAACAGAATATGTTATTGAAACACTTCCTGATACATTTGACGGATAAAATACTCCGTTACTAACTCCTTGTCCGTTGAAACTTCCTCCTCCGTCACCTGTTACATAATTACTGAGAGTTAGTGGTGCATCTGAGCTACATACTGTATCAGGCGGATTCCATGATGCATTCCATGGATTTGTTATAGTAACGGTATGAGAAGTAGAACCCGTACAATGATGATCTCCTGTACCTTGATTATCCCAATTGTATGTAATGGTATAAGTTCCGGCTGGAACGGTACCTGGTCTAAATAACGCTGCTCCATAGTTGGTGGTTATAAGTCCATTTGTCGGAGTGCAATTCCATGTTGCAGCTCCTGCAGGGTGAAAAGGTCCTTGTGATGTTGAAGAATTTGTAAATGATCCTGAGCCATAAACTGTGCCATTACCGTCATAAACAAGCCAACTCATTGTTCCGTCATTATCTTGTGCTGTGAAAGTATAGTCTGCAGTAGGTTCAAAGTATGGCCCATTTCCATAAACGGTAAACCTGTCTGTGTTTATATATCCGTCATAAAATGCATTGCCATTTTCATATATAACTACGTGATTATCATTTGTTGAAGATTCACTGGAAACATCTATATTAAATTCGAACATTAAGTTAGGATATACAAAACCATTTTGTGAATTCGCAAAAAGCGTATCGTTCCCGTCGTTACATGCTTCTGAAGAAGGAAGTCCGGCAAAATCTACATCAGGGCATTGAGGGGTATCGAATGTTATAGACCAACTGTTTATTTGACCAACATCTCCACTTCCCAAATCATATACATGTAATCTCCATACTCCATTTGGATTTAGGGTAGGTCCCGGATTTGTCGAGAAATGGTTATCATAGAATGTTGGTAATAAATTTTCAGGGAGAAAAGTTCCATTGAAAGGTGCTGCACCTGAGGTAATACTGGTTGTTGCAGTATTTGTAAAAACTGTATTTTGATAGTCGTCTCCACTACCTCCGTTTTGATTTGAAAGTACCCAATACGCATCATAAAATTCCAATACAATTTTTAAATCGCCATCATAAGGATGACTTATATTTATTTGTACAGATACTAGTTCACTTACAGGATTTAGTCCGGTAACGTTTATTTCTGAAACTGCTCCTGTTGTATTATCGTCAGGAATAGAAACGGCATTGTTGTTACTAAAAGTGGTTTGTGCGTATATTTGTAATAATCCGGCAAAAAATAATGTTATTAAAAATAATATTTTTTTCATAGCTTGTAAAATTTTAAAGGTTCAGGTGTTTAATCTTTTCAAATCTTTCAGGATTATTTTTTATCCATTCTTGCTTAGCTTTGTAATAGTTGTCTAAATCTTTTTTTGGATTACCCGTATCAATAAATCTTGGAAAATCTTCCGGGACATTATTTTCTTTTCTATACTGTTCTAGGTTTTTTAAATATTCTATTTTGTTTTGAAAATTTGTTGAATTATAATTAGCTTCTCTATTTAAAGTACTTTTTTTTACTTTTAGAGAAGTAGGGGTAATTTTAACATTATTTTTGCTTTGTGCATTTAAATTATTAACCCCCATTGCCAGAATAAGGATTATTATAAAAATTGATTTCATAGCGCTTGTTTTTTTGTGTTATTTTATCAATTAAGACTCGATTTTAATGTTTTAGTTGTATAATTTTTTGCAAAAAAAAACTTTTTTTCCTTATTAGACAAATTTTTTTAGAGTAGGTTTTATTATAGGATAAGAAAACTGATTTTTATTTTATCTTTGCATAAATTTTATTGGGGTATGGAAGAAGAAAAAAAGCAGTATTCATATACTGAAGATGATATACAGAAGTTGGATCCGGTAGAGCATATACGAAGGCGTCCGGGAATGTACATTGGGAAGCTGGGAGATGGGTCAACCATTGATGACGGTATTTATATATTGCTGAAGGAAACGGTGGATAATGCTGTGGATGAATTCCTGATGGGTTATGGTAAAAAAGTGGAAATTGAGATAAATGACGACAATTTGGTCAGAGTCCGCGATTACGGTCGTGGCATACCGCTCGGGAAGGTAAAAGAAGTTGCTTCGGAAATAAATACGGGTGCAAAATATGGCAGTAATGCTTTTAAGAAAACCGTAGGACTGAATGGTGTAGGGCTTAAGGCCGTAAATGCTTTGAGCGTGTTTTTTGAAGTAAAATCTATTCGTGATGGTAAGTTGAAGAAAGTTGAATTTTCAAGGGGCAGGTTTGTAGATGAAGAAGAGGGTACAACTGATGAACCTAACGGTGTGGAAGTAAGGTTTTTGCCTGATGATGAGATTTTTGAAGGGTTTTCGTATGAATTTGATTTTGTTGAGCAACTTATCAAGAATTATGTTTACATAAATTCGGGTTTACGTATTTATTTCAACGGAAAATCGTTTTATTCCAAGCGCGGGCTTATTGATTTGCTGGAGGACAATTTGAGTTCAGAGCCGGTATATCCGATAATACATTTCAAAGGTGAAGATGTGGAATTTGCCTTTACTCATACGCACAGTTACGGCGAAGAATATTACAGTTTTGTAAACGGGCAGAGGACAATCCAAGGTGGTACGCATGTGGCTGCTTTTAACGAAGCACTCATAAAAACCATACGGGATTTTTACAAAAAAGATTTTAATGCTTCGGACATTAAGGCTTCCATTGCGGTAGCATTGAGCGTAAGCATAGAAGAGCCTGTGTTTGAATCGCAAACCAAAACTAAGCTCGGCTCAAAAAATATGGCTCCGAACGGACCTTCCATAAAAAGTTATGTAGGAGATTTTGTGCGGAAAAACCTTGAAGATTACTTGTACAAGCACCCTGATACTGCTGAACTTCTGCAAAAGAAAATTTTGTCGTCGGAGAAAGAACGAAAAGCAATTTCGCAGATCCAAAAGAAGTCTCGCGAGATTCAAAAAAAGGTTAGCCTGCACAACAAAAAACTCAGGGATTGTAAAGTGCACTTCAATACAAATCACGACTTGAGGTTTGAAACATCAATTTTTATTACCGAAGGTGATTCTGCCAGCGGGTCCATTACAAAAGCACGCGATGTGATGACTCAAGCCGTGTTCAGCCTTAAAGGTAAGCCGCTTAACACTTACGGCGAGCGCAAAGAGATTGTTTATAAAAATGAAGAGTTTAATTTGTTGCAAGCGGCATTAAACATTGAAAACGGGCTGGAAAGATTGCGTTACAACAAAGTGATAATTGCTACAGATGCCGATGTGGACGGTATGCACATCAGGTTGTTGTTGCTTACTTTCTTTTTGCAATTTTTCCCCGAACTTGTAAAAAACGGGCATTTGTTTATCTTGCAAACACCACTTTTCAGGGTGAGGAACAAAAAAGAAACTATTTACTGCTACAACGAAGAAGAAAAGCAAGCGGCAATAAAAAAGTTAGGCAATAATGTAGAAATTACCCGTTTCAAAGGGTTGGGCGAAATATCACCCGATGAGTTCCGGCAGTTTATCGGTAAAAAAATCAGGCTAGAACCTGTAATATTGAGGAAAGAAGATAATGTTGACAACCTTTTGAAATTTTATATGGGTAAAAATACCGATAAGCGTCAGCAATTTATAATCAGTAACTTGAGAACGGACGAAGTATTGTAAAAAAGCAAACAGGATGGAAGATAATTTTTTGGAAGGATTTAATGAAAATAACGAAGGAAAAGAGAGTAAAAAGCATTCAAAAATAATTAAACTTTCTACATATTTCCGCGAGTGGTTTATAGATTATGCTTCGTATGTGATAATGGAGCGTGCCATTCCAAACTTGTTGGACGGACTAAAACCTGTGCAACGCCGCATATTGCACGCAATGTACAAAATGAATGACGGGCGTTATACAAAGGTTGCCAATATAATAGGGCAAACAATGCAATACCACCCGCACGGAGATGCTGCAATAGGTGATGCACTTGTACAGCTTGGGCAGAAAGATTTACTTATTGATACGCAAGGAAACTGGGGGAATATTTTTACAGGTGACCCGTCGGCTGCGCCTAGATATATTGAGGCCAGACTGTCAAAATTTGCACTGGAAGTATTGTTTAGCCCAAAGGTAACGGAATGGGTAGATTCTTACGATGGCAGAAACAAAGAGCCTGTGGTACTGCCTGTTAAATTTCCGCTTTTGCTTGTACTTGGTGTAGAAGGTATTGCCGTAGGGTTGGCTTCAAAAATTTATCCGCACAATTTCAATGAAGTAATTGATGCAGCCATAAAATATTTGCGTGGGGAGGATTTTGAACTTTATCCAGATTTTCCAACTGGCGGGTATGCAGATGTGTCCAGATACAATGAAGGTTTGCGCGGTGGTGTGATAAAAGTCCGTGCAAAAATCACAAAGCAAGATGCCAAAACGCTTGTAATTACAGAAATTCCGTTCTCTACAACAACCAATTCGCTTATTGATTCCATTATCAAAGCCAACGACAAAGGCAAAATAAAGATTAAGAAGATAGATGACAACACAGCTGAAAATGTAGAAATTGTTATACACTTGGCAAGTGGTGTAAATGCAGATACAACAATTGATGCCTTGTATGCTTTTACCGATTGCGAAATTTCGCTTTATCCGAACAGCACGGTAATTTACCAAAACCGTCCTCAATTTTTGTCCGTAAAAGATATTCTTAAGATTTCTGTTGACAATACTAAAGACATACTTCGCAGGGAGTTTGAAATAAGGCTTGACGAATTAGAACAAGCGTGGCATTTTGCAAACCTTGAAAGGATTTTTGTAGAAAAAAGAATTTACCGCAAGATTGAAGAAATAACCGTAGAAGAAGAGATCTTTACGGAAATAATGAAAGGCTTGGAGCCTTACAAAGACATATTTAAGCGTGAGATTACAAGAGACGATTTGGTAAGGCTTACAGAAATAAAAATCAGGCGGATTTCAAGATATGATATTGAGAAATTTTACAAAGACATTGAAAAGATAGAAACTCAAATTGATGAAATAAAATATAATCTTTTGCACCTAACCAAATACACAATAGGATATTTTGAAAAGATAAAGGAAAAATACGGCAAAGGGAGTGAACGAAAAACCGAGTTGAAAAATTTTGAGGAAATTGAGCAAAGCAGGGTAGTAGTCCGCAACCTCAAACTTTATGTAAACAGAAAAGACGGATATATCGGTACTTCACTCAAAAAAGATGAATTTGTTACGGAATGTTCTGATATTGATGATGTTATTATTTTTCTGCAAGACGGGAAATACATTGTAACAAAAGTAAACGAAAAAGCATTCATTGGCAAAAACATTATTTATATAGGTTTGTTTAATAAAAACGATAAGCGTACCATTTACAATGTGATTTATCGTGACGGCAGATTCGGAACAATATATGCCAAGAGGTTTTTCATAACGGGAGTGATTCGTGACAAGTGGTATGATGTTACGAAAGGTAAAGACCATTCCAAGGTGCAGTATTTCAGTGCAAACCCGAACGGTGAGGCCGAGGTGGTAACAGTTTATTTGAAACCAAGACCAAGGCTTAAAAAGCTTGTGTTTGATTTTGATTTTTCTGCATTGGCAATTAAGAGTCGCGGTGCGCAAGGAAATACAGTTACTAAGCACGAAGTCCACAAGGTGGTGCTCAAAGAAAAAGGGAAATCAACCTTGGGCGGTGTAAAAATATGGTTTGACAATGAGGTTACGCGGCTTAACAGCAAGGGAAAAGGTGAGTATTTGGGTGAATTTTTTGATGACGATACAATAATTGCATTCTACGAAAACGGTGAGTTTATACGGTATAGCTATGATTTGCATACTCACTTTGAGCACGGGCTTATGCATCTTGAAAAATATTCTCCGGATAAAGTTTATACATTGTTTTACAAAGATAGAGAGAGCGGTTATATTTATGTGAAACGCTTTGCTGTTAAAGAGAATGAGAAAGCAGGAAACTTTTTGAGAGAGGGAAATGAATTTTTGAAGATTTTTTACGGAAACGATGTCGGAGTGGTTTACAAGATTAAGAATAAGCGTGGTGAAGTAAATGAATACAGCGAATTTATACCAGAATTTATAGGAGTGAAGGGCTTCTCGGCAAAAGGTAAGCGACTTACTGATAAAGAAATTATAACTATTGATTTTGAAGAAGTTGTTCAAGACGAAATAAACAATACCAATGGCGAGATTTCAGATAACGATCTAACACTTTTGGGTGAAAATGAATAAAAATATATTTAAAATTAGATAAATTGAGATATTTGACTTTTCTTTGTGAAAAAATTTAAAACAAAATGTTATGAAAAAAATTAATTTAATTTTACTTTTAGC
>JALTDM010000179.1 GCA_027074135.1 Bacteroidales bacterium | reverse complement strand
AAATACAAACAGGCAATAACAAAATGGCAACAAAGAAAAATAAAAAAACTTTATTTGGTATTTGTTTTACCATGCTGCTTTCAACGGTAGGTTTTATTTTGCCGACAACAATTCCAAATAAATTTTACGGTATAAATAAAGGAAACGGAAAAATTAAACAACATTTTTACAACCCTATGCAAAAGGAACAACAACCTGATTCTGCAAAAAGTAATGAAGTGATGGAATTTTATGTTCCAGAAGTGATGCCTGAATTTCCTGGAGGAAAGAAAGCTCTTTACAAATTCCTGTCTGATAATATAAAATATCCGGAATCAGCAAAGAAAAGGAAAATACAAGGTACCGTATGGGTATCATTTATTATAGAAAAAGATGGTAGTATTTCACACATAAAGGTTGAACATGGGATAAGCCCTGAATTAGATAAAGAAGCAATAAGAGTAATTAAGTCTATGCCAAAATGGAAACCTGCTACCTTGAGAGGCAAACCCGTTAGAATTGTATCTCTACTTCCCGTTAAATTCTCTTTATAAAATTGTAATCAACATCATAAGAACAATAATAAGAAAGTTTAGTTGTTAGTTAAACAAGCTTTAGCCTAATTATTCTGCATTATGATTAGCCATGTCATTATAGGTAGGAATATATGCAACTAACCTACAAAGGCTTTAGCCTTAGCTTACACAATTTCGGAACAAAAGTTACAAGACCAACACCCCCCCATAAAAGACAGTGCTAATTATATTAAAAAAACATAACTCTGCTTCACAAAACTTTCACGCAGTGTATAAATATTGCGATTAAATCCAAAAAAATATTAGCTACACTATGCAATCATAAAGAAAACAGTGATTTCTTAAAAAGTTTAATATAATACAATAAAACCTGAAATCCTTAGTTATAAAATTAGAACATTAAAAATAAAGAAATGGCAACAAAAACAAAAAACAAAAGAAACCTATTTGGAGTTAGCTTTACAATGTTATTTGCAGCGGCAGTGTTTATATTTCAGTCAATCGTCCCTAACGAAACTTATAGTGCAGATAACTTAAATGAAGTAATTAAACAATATTTGAGCTTCCCCCTAGTTATGCAGCAACCTGAAAATGCAAAAGATGACGAACCCATTGACTTTTACAAAGTAGAAAAAAAGCCTGAATTTCCAGGTGGCGAAAAAGCATTTTACAAGTACCTGTCCGACAATATTAAATATCCTGAATCTGCATTGAAAAATAAAATTCAAGGTACAGTTTGGGTAAAGTTTATTATAGAAAAAGACGGCAGCATTTCAAATATAAAAGCAATCAGAAAAGTGAATCCTGACCTGGATAAAGAAGCTGTAAGAGTAATCAAGTCCATGCCAAAATGGAAACCCGGCAAACAAAACGGTAAACCAGTTCGAGTGAGTTATCAAGTTCCGATTAGATTTTCTCTAAAGTGAAAAATAAAATGATTTAAAAGTTTATCATATAAGGGTATTTTCACATAATAAATTTCTCAACAAAAAGTTTAATAAAATAAAAAATAGTTATATTTGCATAAAATTTAAAGGGAAATGGAAGTAAAGAAAAATCCCAAAGTAGATCTTGAGAAATACAGAGCTATTTTATTGGAAATCGGATTAATAGTATCATTACTTGCAACCTATATGATTTTCCAAATCAGAACTGCAGATAAACAAGAAAATGTACTTGGTGACCTTGGAGATGTAAAAGTTGAAGAAGAAATTATACCAATCACCAGGATGAAAGAAGTAAAACCTCCACCACCTCCTCCACCAAAGGTTGTTGAACAATTAAATATTGTGGAAAATGATGCCGATGTAGATGAAGATTTTGAAATGGATGATAGTGAAGCCGATGAGTCAACTGCAGTTGATCAAACAGATGTTCAAGTAGATGATGAAGAAGAAGATGATGAACCTATAAATTTTTATGTTGTAGAACAAAAACCTGAATTCCCGGGTGGTGAAGCTGCCCTGTATAAATATTTGGCAGAACACACAAAATATCCGGAAGCTGCAATGGAAAACCAAATACAGGGTACGGTATGGGTACAGTTTATCATCGATAAAGAAGGAAATGTAACAAATGTAAAAGTTGTAAGGAGCGTAGATCCCTATCTGGATAAAGAAGCTATAAGGGTTGTAAAATCAATGCCCAAATGGAAACCTGCTAAACAAAGAGGAAAACCTGTTAGAGTAATTTTCCAAGTGCCGATTAAGTTCGTATTATATTAGGAGTACTTAAGATTTTACCATAAAACAACATCCTCATAATCTTATGTGTTGTGAGGATGTTGTTTTTTTAAAAGGAATAATAACTAAAGGAGAATCATCATTAAATTCAACAAAAAATGATGCTTTGGTCTTATTTAATTTATAATCTGTTATTTTCTTTTTATTTCCCGAATATTTCCTTAAAATATAAACCTCCAGGTACTCTCAAATTAAAAGAATTGCATTTTTTTGTTGATAAAACAGAAATAACCAATTCAGATTGGGGTGAATATATTTA
>JALTDM010000178.1:1357-2524 GCA_027074135.1 Bacteroidales bacterium | reverse complement strand
AAATAAAAATAATATAATAATGAAAAGAATATTAATTGTAATTTTCGCCATATTGTCTCTAAATCAATATGTTAATGCTCAAATAAAAATTTTGTTTGATGCAACAAAAGCAGAAACAGCAGGAAATGCCGATTGGGTAATTGATGCAGATAGTCATAATTTATATTACGACCCCGATGCAAAATTAGGTGGGCAAGAATCTAATGCACAGCAAATTCCGTCACCTTCACAGGCAGATATTACTACCTCAACCAATCAAAATTATTGGCAAGGCGCTCTTTCTGCATGGGGTATAGATGCTGTAAAATCAGGTTATTATGTGGAGACATTGCCTTATGATGGTAATATTACTTATGGAGATAGTAATAATTCTCAAGATCTGTCAAATTATAAGATTTTTGTTGTATGTGAACCAAATATTCTGTTTACAAGTACTGAAAAAACAGCTATTTTGCAGTTTGTAAAAAATGGTGGTGGTCTTTTTATGATATCTGATCACAATCAGTCAGACAGAAATCATAGTGGTAGTGATTCTCCTCATATATGGAATGATTTAATGCAAAACAATTCTATTCAAAAAAATCCTTTCGGGATGACATTTGATTATGATAAATTCGATGAGAGTAATGGAAATGCTGCAAATTTACCTAATGATTCGTTATTGCATGGCACTTATGGAGACGTTAGTCTTGTGCAGTTTTTTGGAGGAACTTCAATAACATTAAATTCTGACGATAATAAAACTGTTACCGGAGTTCTTTACAGAAGCGGATATTATTCGGGAGATAAAAATGTTTTAGCTGCATATGCCAGATATGGTAAAGGAAAAGTAGTTGCCATAGGTGATAGTTCGCCCGCTGACGATGGCTCAGGCGATACAAACGACAACCTTTATGATGGTTGGATAGATGATGCTAATGGTAATCACGAACGTTTTTTTATGAATGCAACAATTTGGCTTGCAACAGACAATGCTACTTCAATAAAGACTTTAACGCGGGATACTCAGATAATTACTTTTGTTAATGATAATCATTTATTTGTACAAAGCAAAGGTGTTAAACAATTTAATTTAAAGATAATTAACATTGCAGGACAAGTAATATTGGAGAAAACCATTCAGTCTAATCAAGAAGTTGATTTGCAATTAAAATATTCCGGTATTTA
>JALTDM010000178.1:0-1347 GCA_027074135.1 Bacteroidales bacterium | reverse complement strand
ATTATCATACAAAGATACTTTGATGAAAACAGGTAAATTTATTATCAATAATAATTAGAAATAAAATGAAAAAAAATATTTTACTACTTGCTTTAATAATTTTGTTTGGAGAATTTGTTGATGCACAGTCATTCATGAAAGGGCCATATCTTCTATATCCTAATAATAATACACAAATGACAGTTATGTGGCAGTTAGATGCTTCTGCAACTTCTACAATAAGTTGGGGTATAACAAAAATGTATGGAAATTCTAAAAGTGTGGCAGAATTTGGAACAGATCATCAATTTGAATATACAATTAGTGGGTTAAATCCTGCAACAAAATATTTTTACAAAGTAGAAGCAGCAGGAACTGTTAAAATAGATAGTTTTTATACTGCGGTTGCTGATAATGATACAAATTTAAGTTTTTATATTTATGGAGACACTAGGGCTCACCCCGAAATACAAAATAATGTTACCGGAAGAATTTTAACGGAAATAAATAGAGATACAGCATCTCAAACATTTTGTTTAATAACAGGTGATTGTGTTACACATGGGAGAACAGAAAGTGATTGGCAAGATCAATTCTTTAACCCTTTTTATTCAAATAATGAAAATTTAAAAGCTATTGTTCCATTTTTAATAGCAAGAGGTAATCACGAGAATTATAATTCAACTTATAGTAGTGGAAAAGCCACAGTTTTTTATAAATATTGGCCATATTCGTTTGCAAGTAATTCTACAAACGGTAACGATATGTATTATAGTTTTGATTATGGACCGGTACATATAGCTGTGCTTGATCAATATAATAGTGGTAGTTATAGTCCCGGAAAAGTTAGCTCAACCGAGTTGTCATGGCTGAAAACAGATCTTGAAAATACCAATAAACCATGGAAGTTTATTCTGTTGCACGAACCTGGTTGGACAGCTTCTTCAAATTCAAAATCAGAACATAAAAATAATGTGGATGTTCAAAATAACATTCAGCCTCTTTGTGTTAAATATGGTGTTCAAGCTGTTTTTGGAGGACACAATCATTACTATGCTCATTGCTTGGTTGATAGTGTGCATCATTTTACACTTGGAGGTGGAGGAGCACCACTTTACTCACCTTCTTATACATCCGGCGGAGTTGTTATTAAAGCAGAATCTGCTTATCATTTTATGAAGGTTGATATTAATAAAAATTATGCTGTACTAAAAGTAATTAGACCCGATGGAACAATTATTGAAACAATCAATTTAGCTTTACCAACAAATTCAATTATAAACGTAAGTAACAAATATAAAATTAATGTATATCCAAATCCATCAAAAGGGAAAATTGTTGTTGATATAAATGATTATAAAAAAGGGA
>JALTDM010000177.1 GCA_027074135.1 Bacteroidales bacterium | reverse complement strand
TTAAGATTTTGATGAAAAGCCGTAAAACAATTACTTCTTCATTAAACAATTTGCTTGAAACCGTTAAAGGTACGCCTTTAGAAGATATTATCAGCACACTTACTGTCCGCACTATGGCAAAAGCTGTTTATTCCACAAAGAATATAGGTCACTATGGTTTAGCATTCAAGGATTATACACATTTTACCTCTCCTATCAGGCGTTATCCGGATATGATGGTTCACAGGCTGCTTGAATTGCTGATAAACGGTAAGCCGGTAAAAAATGATAAGGAAGAATTGGAAAAACAACTTATTTATCTTTCTAAGCGTGAACAAGTTGCAGAAGATGCCGAAAGGACATCAATAAAATATATGCAAGTAGAATTCTTGCAAGATAAAATCGGACAAGTGTTTGACGGAATTATCTCCGGCGTTCACGAAATTGGTTTGTTTGTAGAACTCATTGATACTAAAGCAGAAGGACTGGTGCATATTCGTTCCATTCCTAATGATTTTTATGTGTATGACGATAAAAATTACAGGCTTGTAGGTGTCAGGTATAAAAAAGTTTACCAACTTGGCGACAAAGTAAAGGTTAGATTAGTTAAAACCAACTTGCTGAAAAAACAAATTGATTTGGCATTGGTAGAGGAAGAAACCGGAAAACAAGATGCAAGAAGCAAAAGTTCTAAAAAGCAAAGAAGCAAAAAGAGTTCTGGACGATCTCACCAAAAGAGGTAAGCGGTATTTTTTTATCGTTGATTTTACGGGAGAAGAGTTTTTGATTTACGACTTGGATTTGCTTTTGGAAGAAGGCGAAAATGCACCTGTGTGGTTTGATTTTGAAGGATTTACTAATGTGGGTGAAAAACAAACTAATCATCCTGAAATCCGTAGATTTATAGCTTATCCTTATGGCAAATATGAGGTTGCGTTTCAGAAAGTTATGCAACACATAAATTACGGCGATACATACCTGCTTAATCTTACATTCCGGTCGCAGCTCTTTTTTGATGATAAAACTTCCCTTAAGGATATATTTGCATGTTCGCAAGCAAGGTTTAAGGTTTTGCTGAAAGACAAGTTTGTTTCGTTTTCACCCGAACCTTTTGTTTTTATAGAGCCTGATGGAATAATTTTTACTTTCCCGATGAAAGGGACTGCCAATGCGTCAGTACCCGGAGCAAAAGAACAGCTGGAAAAAAATGAAAAAGAAATTTCGGAACATTATACAATTGTAGATTTACTCAGGAACGATTTGGCACTTGTGGCAAGAGGTGTTGAGGTGGATAAGTTCAGATATTTTGAGTTAATAAAAACCGTACGAGGCGATTTGTGGCAAACAAGCTCCAAGATAAGCGGCAAGCTACTGCCTGAATATAGGAATTCATACGGGTCTGTGTTGGCAAAAATGCTACCTGCGGGTTCCGTGTCGGGTGCTCCAAAGCAAAGAACAGTGAAAATAATTAGAAAAGTTGAAGAAAATACAAGAGGATTTTATACCGGAGTAGCAGGATATTTTGACGGAAAAAAGTTTGTCTCTGCTGTTCTTATAAGATTTATTGAGAAAAATGGCAAGAAATTTTATTACCGAAGTGGTGGAGGCATAGTTTCGGCAAGCAACTGTAAAGCTGAATATGATGAACTTGTTAAAAAGATTTATTTACCGTGTGAACGGTAGTTACTCAAGACCTTTGGCAATATGGATTAACTTGGGTTCGTCTTTTATCTTTATTTTTTTCCCTTTGGTTTCAATAATGCCTTCATTTTTGAGTTCGGTAAGCGACCTGATAAATGATTCGGTGGCTGTTCCCACTATTTCCGACATATCTTCACGGGTGAGGGAGATACCTATGTAACCGTTTTCGTCAATGCCAAAATCATTTTTCAAGTTTAAAATAAGTTCGGCAGTTCGTTCTTTTACAGATTTTTGAGCCAAATTTGCAATGTAACTGTTTGCTTCACCTAATTCTTCACAAGCAAGTTTCATCATGCTTATAGAGAATTTAGGGTTGGAGTAAATCAAATCAAAGAGTATATTAGAAGATATTTGACAAACAATAGCATCTTCCAAAACTTCTGTTGTTGTACAAGCAGATTCTTTTGATAAAACGGAGCGATAACCAAAAATATCACCTTTTTTGGCAAGTTTAATTATTTGTTTTCGTCCTTTGGGACCAATTTTATAGATTTTTACTATTCCTTGTTCTATACAGTAAAATCCATGAAGGTAATTACCTTGATTGTAAATTATTTCACCTTTTTTGTAAAGGTGGCAAGATTTATTTATGGAAATATTATCAAGTTCTTCCAGAGTAAGGTTTGAAAAAACGTTACTTAACCTTGCTTTACAATTTTGGCAATATGTATTACCTACTTTTTTCATAAAATATGAAGGATGTTAGATTTACAGTGCAAATAAAATAAAAAAATCAAATTAATGCTGATTTATGCTTATTAATGTTTCATAAGAATAAATTTTTGTAATGATTTTTTCTTATGCTTTGAGCATAATTTTTAGTCCATTTATAAGTTTTTCTCCTTCTTCGATAAGGTTTGTTTTTTGATTTTGTAAATCCCATTTTTTGACTATAAAGCGTAAAGATCCTACTACAATAAGAGCTAAAGTCTTATTATCAATTTCATTTCTTATTTCGCCTTTTTGTTGACCTTCTGCAATAATATCTTCTATTGCTTTTTCCTTAAGGTTCATTATCTCAACTATTTTATCTTTTAGAATCTTTTCGTTTTTAAAAAGTTCTTCTGAAAAAACAACTGAAATCTGTGAAGGAGTTTTAGAAAAAATTTCAATAATTTTTGAAAACATGAATTGCACCTTACCTATGGTATCTGTGTTCAATGTTTTTATTTTTTTATTCAATTCCAGAGAGGCTTCTTCCAAGTCTTTTAAAATTGCTAAAAGAATATCATTTTTACTTTCAAAATAACGATAAATAGCAGGTTCTGTTACACCAATTTCCTTTGCAAGGTTTTTTATTGTTAAACCTTGAATTCCCTTTTTGCCAATTATTTCAATAGATTTGTCTATTATTTCTTTTTGTCTTTTTGAAAACATCTGTTTAAATATTTAACTTTTCAAATTTATACTAAATTTATTTTACTTTGGTGTTTTTATAGCAATAAATAAAAAAGCGGGATGTAAAATCCCGCTTTTTTGAGTATTTTTTCCTTATTTAGAAACTGTATTTTATTTTTGTGTAAACCATTGAGTTGTCTTGGTATCTACCAAACATTCCGTTTTCATCTCCGACAAAAATGTTGGCGCCAAGTAAGATTGAAAAACCATCGTCGAAGTCATAAGTAATTTTAGGCCTTATTAAAGCATCTTCGTTTGTTAACCCGATGTATGAGAATAATTCAAGGTGGAGTGTTTCTCTAAATAAATCGTAACGTGCTAAGAATGTAGCAGTATTTATCATTTCATCATCGTAAATCATGTCATTATAATCCAAAATATATTGTTGGATAAACTGTGTACTTAATTTAAGGTCACCAATGCTGAAGTCCAAACCCACTACATAATGTAAGTAATTCTTTTTAACAATACCGTCTTGAGCTTTAGGGTCAGTGGTCTGAAAATATTTGCCATCATAGTATGCTGCTTCACCTCTCAAAATAATTCCTTTAATTTCAGTGCTGAATGAAGCACCACCAACAGTTAGTCTGTGATGTTCCGGTGTGATAGTTAGTCCTGTAAGCATAGGCTGAGGGGGCATTGTAGTTGTATCTATTGCAAAGTGTTTTTGTACATGCATTGTGGGGTTATCATCCCAAGTATATCCACCCATCAAATCAAAATCAATTTTAGAAGTCATAGCAGAATATTTCAAAAAGAATTCGCTATTTTCTAATGAAGGATTTATTTTGTCCTTACTCCAATCGAATGTTGCAGGTGCAGGAAATTCAGGTTTTATATACCATATTGAATTTGGAGCAGGTGTTTTTGTTGGAGTAAATTGAGGAATCCAAATAGCTTCAATTGTGCTGTTTCCAATATAATAATCCATTTTGGCGGAAACAACACCAATTCTTATTTCATCAAAATCGGGTAATAAAAATTCTGTTAAATTTAAGGGAGAAACAATATCGGTGATAAATACACCGTCTGCCTTTCCCCAGACTATTTGTTGTTTACCAACACGCAAATCAAAATTTTTGAAATACATGTCAGCGTAAATTTCTCTTAAATTGAAACTTAAACTGTCTGAGTTGTAGTGGTAAACCATAGGGTTAGCTTTAAATGCAACTTTTTCTCCTCGTTTGTCAAAACTTAGATTAAGTGTTTGCTGAATAATAGAAAAATCGCCTGTTTCCAGGTTTACGCCTTCATAAGTTCGTGCAAAACCTGTTATTCCCACATTTTCTTGTGCATTTACAAGCATTGTTATTACCAAAAACATTGTTAAAAATAATCCTTTTGTTTTCATAGTTCTTGTTTTTTTGTTTATTTAATTAAAATCTTAACTTTTCTGTCATTAATCCAAATCTAACTACTGTTATTTGATGGTTAAAGTAAATGTTGTAATAATCCATTCCATGATATATTTGAGCAAAAAAACCTATATCTTCAAAAAAATTGGGGTGGTAAAAAAAAGTAAATGATACATTAAGCCTTTTGTTTGAAAAAGAATTCCAATTGTTTACATTCCCAAATGTCCATGAAGTTTTTAATTTTAATGAGATGTTTGCTTTTTTCTTAGCAAAAGGTTTTTCCGGTATTTTAAAAATCGATAAAATTGTGTTCAATTTATATAATCCGTATATTCCTAGCATTTCGCTGTAGGTGAGGTGTTTAGGATGTACTTCGAAAGAGGTGCTTAAAAATTTTACGGCATTTAATTTCTTATTGTATCCGGTTTTTATAAATCCTGCTTCAATAAAATTAGTCGAAAAATTTCCTGTTTCTGTGTTTATTGTTCCGTCGGCATTATAAAACTCTCCTTCTTGTCCGTTGGAATGATGGGCAAATCTTCCAAATAAATTGAAACTGTTTACATTTTGCTCTGACTTTAAAGAATAATATACTGTTATTTGAGGTATATAGCTTGGAGTTTTTACAGGATATGAATCTTCTTGATACATTCTTAATATAATTTGTGGAGTAATAACACCCAACATTTTTGAGTTTTTGCTGGTGCGGATATTAAAATTTGGTATAATATTTCCTTCGAACCATAATGGTTCTATGTTTCCGATATCAAGAGGAAAAGTTATATAACTGTTTCCTTGATTTTCTTGTGAAACGGTGGTCAAACTTATTTTAGGAATTGTATCATATTCCAGCTGGCTTACTGCTATCGAGGAAGTTAAAGAAGAAAAGATAAATATCAGTTTGTGTATTTTCATTAGATAAATTTTGTGTTAAACAATCCCAACCTTTTCATTGTAATCAAAGGTTGGGATTGTCAATTTAGTTCATTATAAGCCTCTCATCATCATTCTTTCTGTAAATGTAGATGCAGGAATACCTGTGTTGAAACGAACATTGCTCAATTCAATAATTGTTTTATGATTTTTTTGTACATTTTTCATTTCGGATTTAGTGATAACCCAATAACCTGAAATTTTTTCTACCTTTTTGATTGTCAAAATTTTTAAAAGTTCGCCATCTTCGTCATAAAATTCTTTTTTAACTCCAACGAAGTTGTCTTTCCTTATCCAAGTAATTGTTTTTGAATACATATAATCTTCATCTTTTGGTATGCTTTGAACTACATAACATTTAATACCGTTTACGGTTTCTTCACGCAAAAGTTTATGTACATCAGCATCCAGTTTACGATCTCCAAGGTCATCGTAAGTAAAGTCAGAACCCATGAAATAATCACTTTTACTATCACTGGAGATTCTTTTTACCTTTTTCAAAGCCGGTAGGTAAATCCATTGATCATCCGGTTTGTCACTATCGTAACTCCAGTTCATAAATGATGTGTTTTTTACATCGGCAGGAGAAATGAAAAACATTATCTTTTTTTCAACATCTCCGAAATCCTTTTTGAATTGCTTGATTTTTCTTACTCTTGTGTTTCCCCTGCTATTAATTAGTGTCATTGTTAGGGTAGAGGTTTGCTCTTTTCCTGTTGGCAAATTGTAAGCTTTTTCTACAATCTGGCGTCCTGTAAGCTGTGCTTTTGCACCTAAATTCATTGCAACAAATACAGCAAGAATTACTGTTTTAATCATTAGTTTTTTCATAGTTTTAGTTTTTTTTGGTTAATAATTAGTGTTTTTTATTTTTTTTCTTAAAATAAATATTTGATGCATAAAGTATTACCAACATAATAGTTAGTGTGCCGACAAAACTTGTAAACATGTTTAGTGAAACAAGTGCACCCAATTCCCTGTTTGGCGGAAATACTGAGAACAGAAGTACCAAGAACCCTGCAATAACTGCTATTGCATTGAAAATTATAGCACGACCTGAATGAGCCATTGTTTTTTGAGCCGTAAGAAGTTTGTCCCCGGTTAAAGCTGCGTTCAAACGGTATTGTTCTATGAAATGGACGGCATAATCAATGCCTATACCTATGGCAATACTTGACAATAGAGCTGTTGTAGTATTTAGAGGTATGTTTAAAAATCCCATTGTGCCGAAACTGATAAGTGTGGTAATAATGATGGGTACAGAACCAATCAGTCCTATGTAAATATTTTTGAACATCAATGCCAAAAGTATTATTACTATAAACAAAGACAGGATAATACTTTTTATTTGACCTTCAAGTATTAAATCGGCAAAGACTAAACCTTTATATCCGCTACCTGCATATTTTAATGTAATTCCATATTTTTTAAAATCATCTTTGTAGCTGTTTATTAAATCGATAGCTGAATTAATAGCCTTTGAGTTATCACTTTTAAGCTGAAATGTTACATTGAGCTTTGAATAATCGTAATTTGCTACACGATTTAAATTTTCAGGATCACCGGACATTTCATATAACAGTAAATATTGAGCAATCATGTTTTTATCATCAGGAATCTTGTTAAATTCTTCTTTGTCAGCATTCATAACTTTATTCATTCTGTCTATAAAGTCAGCCAGAGAAAAAGAATTTCCAACAACTTGTAATTTTTTTTCAACTTTATTCTGCATTTGGTCCACTAACTTAAGAACCTGAGGATTCTTAAAAATATCTTTCTGTTTCCCACCATCCAGTATTAGGTTAAGGGTGGTAGTACCACCAAAATGCTCATTTATAAATTTGTCGGTTTGAACTATATCACTTGTTTTTTCGAATTTATCTAAGAAACTTGAATTTATCCAGATTTTTTGCATTCCTATAATAGAAACTACAATAACAATGGCTGTAATAAATATTGTAAGAGCCTTATGATTTATAACCCCCTTTGCAAAACGGTATGCAAGGCCGTTATTTTCATCATACCCTTTCTTTTCAGGTTTAACTTTAGGTAGCCCGAAAATCATTATTGATGCAGGAATAAAAATTAGTGACAAAAACAAGGCAACCATTACTCCAAAGGCAGTAAACAGTCCGAAATATTTTATAGGATAAACTTGTGATGTTATCAAAGAAATGAAACCAATTGCAGTAGTAACTGCTGTCATAACCACTGGTTTCCACATGTATTTTATCATGTCTTCTACTGCTTCTTTTTTTGTTGCGTTTGGATTTTTGCGTAAAAACAATTGTAAATGACTATAAAGGTGGATGCCATAAGCTACACCTATAGCAATCAACATTACCGGTATCATTGTCGAGACTGCATAAATTGGAATCCCTGTCCAAGCCATCGATCCAAATACCCAAATTGTACTTATAAATACAACCAACATCGTTATAATCGTGCTTTTAAAGCTTTTAAGCATGTAGAAAAGAACAAGCATAATTACAACTATTACAATAGGTACCATTCTTTTCATATCCTCTGGACCTAGCAATGCTAATGTGCCTTCAACTATTGGACGGCCTGCTACATAAATTTTAATATCATCTGTTTCAGATGCTTTTGCCATTTTCAAAATCCTTTCGTAAAATTCTTGGGTAAAAACATCATCTTTTATTTCGGCTATAATAATGGCAACAGTTTCATCTTCTGACACAAGACGTCCGTAAATCATTTCGTTACTTTTTACTTTTTCTTTTAATTCTTTTAATTTCTTTTCTGATTTGGGTGTGCGTTTGTAAAAGCGTTTTACATCCAATCCGCCCTCTGTTCCTACAATATTATCTGCGGTATACAAGGAAGTAACATCGTTTTTTTCTATTTCGGGCATTTTTTGCAAACGCTTGGTTAGTTTTTTTAAGGTATCTAAAGTTGGAGTGTTATATATACCTTTTTTATTTTCAATAGCTACGATTATGCCATCTTTAATCCCAAACATTTCTTCTGCCTTGTCACTGTAAATAAATGCAGGATGGTCTTTGGGCATGTATTCATCAAGGTTTGTCTCCATCCTTGATTTTTCTTTCATCTGAAAAAATAGAAACACTGTAATGACAGTAGTAACCAGTATTACTG
>JALTDM010000176.1 GCA_027074135.1 Bacteroidales bacterium | reverse complement strand
GTCGCTAATATACTAAAAACCAGTGAGATGGCAATGGGAATGCTAGCGGAAATCCAAAGAAATAAAATAAAAAGGGACTGCCTTTTTGGACAGCCCCTTTTTTTATAGTATTTTATTTGAATTTAAATATATTTTTTGAAGAGAGTAACATAATTAGAAAGACGATATGATGTGTTAGGTTCTTTTTTCAGTAATTTGGATGCTATTCAATTTCATCATTCATTACAAAAATGTATGAAGAATCCACCGGATAATGAAGAAATATATAAATGTCAAAGAAGAATATAAAACTATATTTACTACAAAAATTTTGTGAAAAGTAAAATGACATTGTTTTGATGAAAATACAATTTGTTCATAAAATAAATTATTATATTTGTTTTCTGAAAAAATAAGTTTAACCTTAAAAATCAATAAATTATGACAAACGCATTATTTAAAGCACCCATAGCAAAAAACGAACCGGTATATAATTATGCTCCGGGAACCAGGGAAAGGGAATTGTTAAAAAAAGCAATAGAAGATGTATATGCTGCCGAAAAGGATATTCCAATGGTGATAGGAGGTAAGGAAATAAGAACGGATAAGAAAGTGTCTATTCATCCGCCTCATAATATTAAAAGAACTATAGGCTATTATTATCAAGGTGGAGAAGAAGAAGTGAAAGCTGCTATTGATGCTGCTTTGTCTGCAAAAGAAAAATGGGCGGCAATGAATTGGGAACAAAGAGCATCTATTTTCCTGAAAATAGCAGATTTAATTTCAGGTACGTACAGATACAAAATCAATGCTGCTACAATGGTAGGCCAATCAAAGAATCCATTCCAAGCTGAGATTGATGCTGCTTGTGAACTTGCTGACTTTTTCAGATTTAATGTTCAGTATATGACTGAAATTTATCAAGGACAACCCGAATCTTCACCACTGACTTGGAATAGGTTGGAGTATAGACCTCTTGAAGGTTTTGTTTTTGCACTTACTCCGTTTAATTTCACATCAATTGCTGGGAATTTACCTACAGCACCTGCACTTATGGGTAATGTTGTGGTTTGGAAACCGTCAAAAACTGCTATTTATTCTGCAAGTGTGTTAATGGAAATTTTCAGAGAAGCAGGTTTGCCTGACGGTGTAATCAATATGGTATTTACAAGTGGTCCGACAGCAGCGAAAGTTATTTTCTCACATAAAGATTTTGCAGGATTTCACTTTACAGGTTCTACTGCTGTTTTCCAAAGTGTATGGCAAATTATTGGGAAAAACATAAAAAATTATAGGTCTTATCCACGCATTGTAGGTGAAACAGGTGGTAAAGATTATGTGTTTGTTCACAATACAGCTGATGTTGACGAAGTGGTTACAGCTTTGGTTAGAGGTGCTTTTGAATATCAAGGACAAAAATGTAGTGCAGCTTCAAGAGCATACATACCAAAAAGTTTGTGGCCTCAAATTAAAGAAAAACTAGTGGCTACAACAGAAAGCCTAAAGATGGGACCACCTGAAGACTTTACAAACTTCATCAATGCCGTTATAGACGAAGCCTCATTCGATAAGCTTGTTTCTTATATTGAAAGAGCTAAGAAAGATGTCGAAGCTGAAATAATTGCTGGTGGAATTTATAATAAGAGCGAAGGATATTTTATTAGACCTACAATTATTCTCACAATAGATCCGCATTATGTAACAATGGAAGAAGAATTGTTTGGTCCCGTTCTTACTGTTTATGTATATGAAGATGATAAACTCGATGAAACGCTCGATACTCTAAACAATACTTCAATGTATGCATTGACAGGTGCTATTTTTGCAAAAGACAGGTATGCAATTGAATACATGACTAAAAAGTTGGAAAATACAGCAGGTAATTTCTATATCAACGATAAGCCGACTGGTGCTGTTGTGGGTCAACAACCTTTTGGTGGAGCAAGAGGTTCCGGAACCAATGACAAGGCTGGTTCTTACCTTAACTTGATAAGATGGACCTCGGTACGGACAATCAAAGAAAATTTCTTGCCACCGAAGGATTACAGATATCCTTTCTTAGATGAAGAATAAAATAGCTGAAGGTTTTTAATAAAAAGGTCGTCAGTTGGCGACCTTTTTTGTGAAATTAAATTTTTATTGATGAGCATATTTTTTTTGCCAAATAAAGCGCTAGTTTTCGATATGATTCATTAGTCCAACCTGCTATGTGCGGAGTTACAACCACATTATCAAGTTTCAAAAGTTCTTCAAGTGTTTTGTTGCAGGTTTTGTAAATGTTTTCAAAAGTTGACTTCTCGTATTCCAAAACGTCAAGTCCCGCACCGCTGATTATTCCGTTTTTTAGTGATGTAACTAGGTCTTGGGTATTTACCACTTCGCCGCGTGAAGTGTTTAGGATTAAGGGGGTCTTTTTTAGTTTGGTAAAGAATGATGAATTTGCCATTTGTCGGGTTTCTTCGTTAAGCGGTACATGAAACGAAATTACATCTGCATAGCTCATTATATCTTCCAAAGAGGCTTCTCTTATGTAACCTTTGCCAAAACCTGATTTGTATTTGTCATAAGCAAGCACTTCCACATCAAAGCCTGCAAGTTTCCGGGCAAAAGCACTACCTGCATTCCCATAACCGATTATGCCTATTGTTTTGTTTTCGAGTTCTAGCCCCCAATTTGAATTTCTATCCCAAATTCCGTTTTTTATTTCTAAGAAAGATTTACAAATTTTGTTTATTACTGCAAGCAAAAGTCCCAATGTATGTTCTCCCACAGCATTCCTGTTTCCTTCGGGGGAGTTAATAATTTTTATTCCTTTTTGTTCGCAAAGTTGCTTGTCTATACCTTCTGTGCCGGCTCCGTATCTGCCTATTATTTTAAGTTTTTCCGCTTTGTCCAGAATTTCTTTGTCTATCGGGATTTTACTTCTGATTACCAGTATTTCATAATTTGAAATAGTACTTAAAATTTCTTGTCGTGTTATATTCGGCAAGTAATTTGTTTCAATATCGCAAGTATTTAGCTTATTGATAAGCAGATTGTGGACTGTATCTATTATTAAGGCTTTCATTGTTCAAATTCTACATTTATTCCCCTCTGAGTTTTGTTAAATTTACCGTTTCTGTAAACAATGTTTCCGTTTACTATTGTCATATATACCTTTGAATGAAAAGTATGACCTTCAAAAGGTGACCAACCGCATTTGTAAAGGATATTCTCTTTGTTTACTGTCATTGATTCATTGAGGTCAACAATTGTAAGGTCGGCATAGTAGCCTTCTCTGATAAATCCGCGATTTTTTATTTTGAAAATTTTAGCAGGATTATGAGCCATTTTTTCGGCTATTTGATTCAATGTTAAATAACCTTTTTTGTACAGTTCCAAAGCGGCTTGTAAGGAATGCTGAATCATTGGTACACCCGAAGGAGATTTTAAATATGAGTTTTGCTTTTCTGCTAGAGTGTGTGGTGCATGGTCTGTTGCTATTGTGTCTATTTTATCGTGGGACATAGCTTTTAATAAGCCTTGTCTGTCTTCAGGAGATTTTACCGCAGGGTTGAATTTTACAAGAGTACCAAGCCTTTCATAATCTGAAGTATCAAAGTATAAATGATTTATTACAACTTCTGCTGTTATGTTTGGATTTTGCTTTTTGGCTTTTGCAATTATTTCGATTTCTTCAGGAGTGGACACGTGTAGTATGTGCAATTTGGTATTATGCTTTATTGCAATATCAACGGCTTTTTTTGTGGATGTGATGCACGCTTCTTTGCTTCTAATATTGCTATGCATGTAAATGGGAATTTCTTCGCCAAATTTTCTTATTACATTTTCTAAATTGGTTTTAATTATGTTTTCGTCTTCGCTATGAATTACAATTTGCTTTCCTAGTGAAAAGAAATTACTGATAACTTCTTTTTTGTCAACTAGCATGTTGCCGGTAGATGAACCCATGAATATTTTTATGCCCGGAATTAAGGAATAATCAGCTTTTTTTAAATCGTCAAAATTGGAGTTGGTAGCTCCCAGGTATAAAGCAAAATTTACTAAAGACTTTTGTTTTGCAATTTGCTTTTTTTCTTTCCAAGTTTGTATTGATGTGGTTTGAGGTTTTACATTCGGCATGTCAAAAACAGTGGTAATACCACCTGCCGCTGCAGCACGGCTTTCTGAGTAGAAGTCAGCTTTGTGTGTTAGTCCCGGTTCCCTAAAATGAACATGGATATCTATTATGCCCGGTAGAATAATTTTCCCGTTAAGGTCATAAATCTTTCCTGATATCGAGCTGTTAAATTCCCCTTTACCGACTTTTTCTATTTTATCATTGTTTATGATAATGTAACCGGTAAATTGTTTTCCTTCATTTACTATTGTAGCGTTTGTGAGAATTATTTTCATCGGGTGTATATATTGAAACAAAAATAACATAATTCTTTATGTAAACTGCTATTATATTAACATTAACAAAAAAGGCTACCCCCGTATAATGAGTAGCCTTTTGCGTTAATATTGTTTTAATAAAAATCAATCTCCTGTATAATAATCTTTTGCTTTATGTTGGAATTTAGAACGGGCAAGAGCTTTCCTTCCCACATACACGGCAACACAATCCCCGTCAGGATCAATATCTTCCGGAATATATACATAAATAAAAATACGTTTAGTTTTCTTTATGCGTGCTTCCCAGTAAGGCTTGTCCGCTTGTTCGCTATCATATAAAAGTTTTTCTTTTTGTACTCTTTGAACATTCCATAAGGTATCTGTGGTTACAGACATTTTATCTACAACCGGATTCCCATTATCGTCATAAACTTCATCTCCATACTCATCAGTTTTGTATGTATATGTTGTGTCATAAGCTATTTTTTTAATTTTTCTCTCTGTAACTCTATATGGTTGTACAATTCTAAAATGAATAGGTCCATAATCTTCATCCATGCAAGCAAATATTCTATATAGTTTGTGTGAATATACAACTGTTTTTACAACTGATGTATCTCCAGGTAATAAATGTGCAAATACAGATTGTGTACGAAAATCAAAATCATCATAATAATCTACGCAATATTTTTTCTTGTCACATCTTTGTGCTTTTGCGCTATTAAATGAGCCGAATAATATAGTAATGGCCCCTATAATTGTTAGTATTGATTTTACTTTCATAATATTTTAATTTTTTGTCCAATAACTTCTAATATTTTGTATTTGTTCTTTAATATTATCAAATTGTTCTTTTGTTATATCAACATCAGCATTGTCTTGAATGGACAAATAAATGTTTTGCAATTTTGTAAGTTGTGTCGTGATTTTTTTAATTGTATTATTATTTTGATCTAATGTTTTAAAATAATCTACAAGATTTTCTAGTAAATATCCTTGGTCTAATGTTTGGAATACAATGGGGTTTTTTGCATTAAAAGTTTTGTCATTATAAGAATTAACAGCAATATAAACACTTTCTATCCATCCTCCAAAAATCATTAAAGGTAATAGTTGTTCTTGGTTTTGTGCCCTTAAATAATTAAGTGCCATTGAATAAGAATCTGTTGAAATATTATAAAGTGAATCACTGTTGTGTAGATTATTATTTATCCTATCTGCAATTTTTTTATCAAATCCTTCTGTTAAGCCAAGTTCGTCAGCCATTTTTTTTGCAGTAACAAAGTAGTTCATAGTTTCATCACTTTTATCATATACAGCACAATATGCAATGTCAGAAGCATATACTCCGAGAGCTATTCCTTTTTCTTCAGAAGTTACATATTTATCTACATTTTCAATTGGATTCATTAATTCTGCTTGAAATTTAATATTGTTCTCGTACAAAAATGTATATAATTCTATTGGTGACGGCAGGTTGAAAAATTGACTTTCTTTTTTCTGGGCAGTTGTATCTGTACTTACTTGTGTAGAATCTGTATTTTCTGCATTGTTTTCTTCCGTTGTACTTGTACATGCGCTAACTCCTAAAATAAGCCCCAGAATTATCACGAACAAAAATCTCTTTTTTAACATAATTTATTAATTTTTTGTGCAATTTTTACATTAACTTTGCAAAGTTAATCAAAAAGTATTGGAAAAGTGAAAATTTTTACAGCAATAATATCATTTTTTTTCTTAACAACGTTTATTAATGCACAGACGAATGTTGAATTTAAGCGTTCAAATTTTAAAGGTAAAAAGGGATTCTCTAAAGCATACTCGGCGTTTTTAGACGGAAGAGATGCATATGAACAGAATGTATATTATGAAGCAATACAAGATTTAGAAAAAGCTCACAAATTTAATCCTGACAATGCTGAATTAAATTATATGTTGGGAGATTGTTATTTGCATACTATTTACAAAGCTAAAGCATTAAATTATTTAAAAAAAGCCGTGGAACTTGACCCTGAGATAAGTGATGATATTTATTTTAAACTTGCCGAAGCGTATCAATATAATTATAAGTTTAAAGAAGCAAAAAAAGAATATTATCATTTCAAAGTTTCACTTGACCCTGAAAAATTGTATGATTGGGATTCTGTTATTACAAAAAAGATGGATGAATGTGATGTTGGTATTATGTTAATGGCAAATCCGACAAATGGTATGGTGGTTAATTTAAAAACAATCAATTCTGAATATTCTGATTATGCGCCTATTGTTACTGGAGACGGCAAGGTAATGTACTTTACCTCAAGGCGTAAGGGAACTACTGGTGGAAAAATGGACTATAATGATATGCAATATTATGAAGATATTTATTATTCCGTAAAGAAAAATTATAGATGGGGACCTCCGGTAAATGTTGGTCCGCCAATAAATACAAAAAGACATGATGCAACCGTAGGAATCTCAACAGATGGTCAAATTTTATTCCTTTATAGAGGTGAATACAATGGTGGAGATATTTATTATTCGATTATGAGGGATTCCAGTTGGACCACTCCTAAACCATTACCAGCTCCAATAAATACAAAATATCATGAAAATTCGGCTTCAATAGCTTATGATAATAGAACTTTATATTTTATTAGTAATCGTCCTGGTGGTATAGGTGGTAAAGATATTTATATGTCTGTATTACAGGATGATAGTACTTGGAGTGAGCCTGTTAATTTAGGTCCTACAATAAACACTCCTTATGATGAAGATGGGGTTTTTATTCATCCGGATAACAGAACTTTGTATTTTAGCTCGCAAGGGCATAAAACAATGGGAGGATATGATATTTTCTTTTCTGTAAGAGGTAAAGATGGAAAATGGTCTGAACCTCAAAATTTGGGTTATCCGATAAATACCCCTGATGATGATGTTTTCTTTGTTACTACTGCCAGTGGAAAGCAAGGTTATTATACTTCTGTTAGAATTGACGGTACCGGGATGAAAGACATTTTTGTTATAAATTACCCTTCTACAGATAATGATGAACAAACAAGTAAACTTACATTTTTACATGGAAAGGTTACAGATAAAGATTCAATAAGGCACCATGTTATGATACATTTGTATGATTTGGAATCGAAAAAAAAGCTTGGAGATTATTTTTCAAATGGCAAAACAGGATATTATGCCATAAGTTTACCTGCAGGGCATTTGTATGGTGTTGTATTTTCAGGAACAGGTTATTATATGCCATATATAGAGGAAGTTGATAATAGAAATAATTTTAAATTTACAGATCAAAAAACAGATATAATTTTATCAATGTCTCAAACTGAGTACCCGATACATGTGTCAGCAGGGGAATTGGCTGTGGAAAGTTATCCTATTGTTGATGAAATAATTAAATTTTTAAAAGCAAATTCAGGAAATTCTTATATTGTTGAAGGTTCAAAGTCTAAAACAGATGCTTTAAAAAAATATTTTACTCAAAAAGGCGTTGCAAATATAGAGTATAATGCTATCGGTGGAGGAGAAGTGGTTTTGAAATTAAATAAATAATGCAAAGTGAGGGAAAAAGAGAGGCTTTAAATTTTTTATTTGAATTTGTTGCGGATCGAAGGCGTGAATTGTTTTACAAAGTAGTTGAAAACCGCACGTGTCACATTACTATTGTTTTAGAAGACATTTTTCAATCGTACAATGTAAGTGCAACATTGCACATATCTGAATTTTACGATATTCAAGATGTTTATATTATCAAGAATAAACATAATATTAATCCACATGTACAATTAGGGTTAAATAATAGAATTGACTTGCACAGATTTAACGACGAAAGAAAAGAGAATACGGTTGAATGTTATAATTACTTTAGAATAAAAGATTATAAGATTTATCCTACAATATCCCACAAATATGGTATTACATTGTTTAACTTGCCTATAGATGAAAAAATTGTATTGATTTTCGAAAGAGAATTATCAGGTTTGACCAAAACAGACATAAATAATGCAGATAAGTATGTTAAAATACCTATATGTGGTTTTATTGGAAGTTTTAATATCTCAAGGGCTATTTTTTGTTATCATTTGGTTGGGAAATTACATAGATCTGATGTGGATTGGAAATTGACTCAAGAAAAGAAATTAGATTTGTATATTAG